>DATCWW010000336.1:0-2130 GCA_036566145.1 Gemmatimonadales bacterium | reverse complement strand
GGGGGGGAGCCGGTCCTCATAGCGGTGGAGCGCCTGGACCGCGCAGGGGTCGCCGGCCGCGGCGGCCTGTACCACCTCGGGTGCGGACCGGGCCAGGCCCGCGAGCCGGGCGGCGTCGCGCTCGAAGCCGGGGCCCGAGAGCCAGGTCTCCACGCACCCCGTCTTGCCGCAGTAGCAGGGCTGCGCGTCGTCGCGCTCCTCGTCGGCCATCCAGGGGAGCGAGTTGTGACCCCACTCCCCGGCCACCTGGTTGGGACCGTCGAGAATCCGCCGTCCCACCGCGATCCCGCCGCCCACACCGGTGCCGAGTATGACCCCGAAGACGATCTCCACCCCCTGTCCCGCCCCGTCGATCGCCTCGCTCAGGGTGAAGCAGTTGGCGTCGTTGGCCATCCGGACCGGGCGTCCGAGCCGCGCCTCGACGTCTGCCTGGAGAGGACGGCCGTTGAGCCAGACCGAGTTGGCGTTCTTGACCAGACCGGTGGCGCGGGTGACGACCCCGGGGATGCCGATGCCCACCGTGCCGGTCCGGCCGGTCTCCTGCTCCAGCTCGGCGACCAAGCGGGCGATGGCGTCGAGGGTGCCGTCGTAGTCGCGGGGGGTGGCAAGCCGGCGGCGGGGGGCGACGACGTTCTCGGCGGCGAGAGCGATGGCTTCGATCTTGGTCCCGCCGAGGTCGATGCCGATCTGCATGTCGCTCAGGACCGGCGCAGGCTCTCGCTGTGGGCCGCCGCCCTCTCCATTGTCGGCCGGGCGTTGTACTGGTCCGACTGACCCGGCGGGATGCTGAGCCACCGCCAGTCGCCCGCCTTGAGGCCGCGCGCCTGGTAGACCATCTGGCCCACGTGGTAGCTCACGTGCGCCAGCGAGCGGTGCAGCGCCTCGATTACTCGAAGCGGCTGCCCCCGGATGGCCACCTGACGGTCCAGGTCGGCATCGGTGAGCCGGCCGAGCGCGTCCAGCAACACGGCCCAACCGCCTTCCCAGTAGGCGAGCAGCTCGTCCCTGGTGACGGCGCGGCGGCTGAACTCCTCCTCCCGCCGGCGCCAGGGCTTCTCGCCGTCGGAGGCGAGGAAGTCGGTGAAGCGGGAGCGGAAGTTGCCCGCCAGGTGCCAGCAGAGCACGGCGATCGAGTTGCCGTTCCCCGGGCCCGGGACGACCAGGTCGGCGTCGCTCAGCTGGGCGATGGCACCCTCGGCGAGCCCCTTGTAGCGTAGGTATTCGGCCTGCACCGACGAGACGATCTGGTTCATCCCTACATCTCCTGAGGACGGGCCCTGAAAGATAGGCGACCGGAATATTCCCGACTCACGCTTATTCAATACAGAGACAACCGATAGCTATCAACCTCCATTCAGGACTCGGCACCCCATGGCTCGACCCTTCTTTCGGCTCACCCCCATCGCCATCGCCCTCGCACTGGCCGCCGGGTGCGGCTCCGACACCACCTCGCCCCAGCCCACGCCGGATCCTGGCGACATCACCATCGTGAAAGGCGCCTCGCTGATGACCACGACGGCGTTCTCGCCCAATCCCAAGACCATCAGCCTGGCCGACGGCGGCCAGGTGCGCTGGGTGAACGCGGACGGCGGCAGCGTCTACGGCGGGGGTACCGAAACCGCCCATCAGATCATGTCCGACGACGCCGCGTTCGATACCTCCGAGCCTTTCAGCCCCGGCCAGAGCTACACCGTCATCCTGAGCGCGGCCGGAACCTATCACTATCACTGCAACATCCATCCGAACATGGTGGGGACGATCACGGTGACGCCCTAGGCCGGGATGCGGCACGCGCCTCGGACGGGAATTTTCAGGCGCCTCGTCCCGTCCAGGAGAGAAGAGCGATTTCTCTCACAGGAGGCTTCATGCTGCAGCGGATCTCGAGCCGGCTCTTGCCGGTGACCCTCTTTCTCGTCGCCGCGTGCGGGTCCGGCAGTACCGGCCCGAGCACGCCACCCGACATGGTGGGCGACATCAGCATCGTGCGGGGCGCCGAGTTCCTTACCACCGCCGCGTTCGATCCCAATCCCAAGACGGTGGGCCTGGCCGACGGCGGCGGAGTGCGTTGGGTGAACGGAGACAACACCACCCATCAGATGATGTCGGACAACGGCGCCTTCCCGACCTCGG
>DATCWW010000324.1:0-5344 GCA_036566145.1 Gemmatimonadales bacterium | reverse complement strand
CCCCCAGCCGCTCGGCCATCCAGGCGTAGCCCACCGCGCGGCCGCCCCGCCAGGCGACGACCCCGATGCGCCCGGCCGCCAGCAGCGCGCGGAAGGCGTCGAGCTCGCGCCGGCTCGCCAGGTAGGCCAGCATGGGCAGCTCCCGTGGCTGCAGCCGCGTCACGGTGACCCCATCCGGCGAGCAGACCTCGGGCAGGTCCTCGAGCCCCTGGGCAAAGAGGATCATGCGGTCGCCGCGGAGCACCTTCCGCAGCGTGCGGGTGGCGATCGCCTCGTACACGCCGCGCCAGCCCTCGTTGCTCCAGGCGATCCGGGCGTCGGCCGGAAAGGTGCGGCAGTCGCGGACGTAGCGGGCGAGCCGGCTCACGCCTCGTCCTCGCCGTCGTCGTAGCACGAGGGCGACCAGAGCGCGCCCAGCATGCGCCGCTCCTTCTCCTCCTGCCGCCGCGCCATCGTCCGCCCCAGCCGGCGCAGCACCCGGTGCATCAGCCGGCCGTTCCCGCGCACCAGCACCATGCGCCGGCGCAGACGGGCGCCCCGCAGGACCTTGGAATAGAGCGCCGAGCTGCCTAGGTCGATGGCTCCGATCCGCTCGCGGATGGCCACCCCGAGCGGGTGATAGACCAGATCGTTGAGAAAGGCCGGCCCGCCCTCGTGCCCCGCGGCGAATGCCGCGAAGGTCCCTTCCAGCACCCCGGCGGCCGCCAGGTTGATGCTGCACCCCACCAGGCGCTCGCCGCTCCAGGTGAGCTGAGCGAACAGGCCCGGGGTCGGCATCTCCGCCAGCCGCTCGAAGCAGCCGGCGGGAATCCGCGGATCCCGTTCGTTGCGGCGGCGGTAGGCCTCGCGATAGAGCGCCTCCATGGCGGGCGCGGCGGCGCGGAAGTCTTCGGCCGCGACGGCGTGGAGCCCGGCGTCGTGGAAGGCGGAGAGGTCGGCGCGGACGGTGCGGCGTACCGCCTTGCTTCGGCTCGCGACATAGTCGTCGAACGTTCCCCATCGGACCGCCAGCCGGGCGGTTGCCCCGGCGTAGAGCACGGCGTATCCCCGCTCGCGGGCACAGGCGATCAGGGCCTCCGCGCCGGCGTCAACCCAGGGCCAGACGACGGCCCGGGCCCCATCGCGGTCGGCGGTCTCCTCCAGCCGGTCGAACAGGTCCGTCAGTCCGCCGGGGCTCGGCGTCGCGCCGAGCAGGTCGCTCACCTGGGCGAAGGGGGACTGCACCGTGAGCACTGGACGGAGCGCGAGACCCACCCGCTCGAGTGGGCGGAGCGGTCCCATCCAGCGGTCGTGAAGGTCGTGCAGGGCGGGCTGTCGGGCGAGCCAGGCGGGAACCACCGTGACGCCGGCGCCGTCGTCGCGGACCACCAGGTGTCGGGGCACCCAGCCGCAAGCCTCCGCGATCCGGTGCCAACGGTGCAGATGAAATCCCCGCCGAGCGAGGCGGTTCCACTCGGCCTCGGCGATGGTGCCGGCCGACGCGACCACGGTCATCGCTCGCCGCCCGCCACGCTAGCCGCCCGCCGGCTGCGGTGGTCCGGCAAGCAACCCGATGCGCGGCAGGGGGAGCTCCGGAACCCGGAGCAGAAGGCACTGGTCGCAGAACTTGAGCCGCCGGCACTGCTGCCGCCAGCAGGCGACGGAGCCCTGACGGGCGAGCAGCAGCCGGAGCAGGTGATCCGCCCGCTGCGAGCCCTTGAGCAGCACCAGATCGTCGGGGCGGAGGTTGGCCTCCAGCCAGGCACTGGCGTCGCGCAGCGACTCGAACGCGTGGAGCGCGGCGGCGCGGCGGTGGGTGCGGGCCCCCGCAGAGCGGCGAGCCTGCGGGCCGACGAAGAGCACCTCGTCGGCGGACTCGAGCGCTTCGCGGGCCACGCCGGCGTACACCGAGGAGGCGCGCCCGGCGTAGTCACTGAGGGTGCCGATCACGGCGATCTTGCGCGGCGCTCGCGCGTCGCGCAGAAACCGGAGCGCCGGGCCGACCGACCAGAGCGACGCCTTGCAGTCGTCACGAATGAAGGTGACGCTCCCGACCGCCAGCGGGCTCAGGCGGCCGGACCACGGCTCGACCCGGCTCACCGCGTCGGCCGCGGCCTGCAGCGGCAGATCGAGTCCCACCGCCGTCGCCAGGGCGGCCAGGACGGCATGCACCCAGTGCTCACCGCAGAAGCGGGTCTGGATCCGGGCCTGCTCGCCGCGATAGCTGGCCACGAAGCCGAGCCGGTCGGGCCAGACGCTGGAGACCGCCTCGGCGCGGACGTCGGCCTTGTCCCCCAGGCCGAACGTGATCACCCGGGCCCGCGAGCGGCGGGCCATGTCGAGCACCAGCGGATCGTCCGCATTGAGCACGGCGAGGCCGTTGGGCGGCACCGCCGCGACCAGCTTCCCCTTCTCCGCCGCGGTGGCCTCGAGGGTGCGGAAGCTGGAGCGGTGATCCCCGCCGACGTTGGTCACCACCGCCACCTTGGGCCGCACCAGCGCGATCGGCCGGTCGAGGCTGCGCGGGCCGGTGGCGCCCAGCTCCATCACGCAGAAGTCGTGGTCGGGCCGGACCTCCAGCACCACACGAGGGACCCAGTGCGCGGCGTTGTGGGTGCCGGGGCTCTTGAGTCCCAGCGAGCGGGAGGAGAGCGCCGCCCAGATGAGGTCCTTGGTGGTGGTCTTCCCCGCGCTGCCGGTGACGCCGATGAAAAGCGTCTGCCAGCTCGTGCGGCGATGCCGCTTGGCCCGGACGTACCAGGCGTCGAGCAGCGCGGTGGAGACTGCGGTGCGTCCCCGCGCGATCAGGCCGCTGCCCATGTCGCCTCCAGGCGGGCGCGCGCCGCCCCGTACACCTCGGCCGCGCGGAGTCGCGACCCCGCCAGGGCCACCACCGCGCAGCGGCCCTGCCCCAGACCGCCGGTGGCGTACGGCACGACGCCGCTGCCTCGTTCGGGATCGAACAGCAGAGTGCCAAGCGTCGCCCGCACGTCGGCGAAGCGCGGCGCTCCGGTTTGGACGGTGCCGGACACGAAGGCCGCCCGCGGCGCGAGCCGGCGGCGTACCGCGAGCGGATAGCTGGCGCCGTTCACCCGCGGGTTCACCTCGGCCAGGAACGCCGCGGGCCCGCCGGTGCGCCGGTCGCGGTACTCCACGAAGTCGAAGCCCACCGGGCCCGCGTAGCCCTCGCGCCGGAGCCACGACGCCAGCATGCGGGCCCACCCCTCCATCGGGGCCGCGAGTCGGGCGCAGCTGGGGCTCTGGTTGCCGTCATGGACCAGGGTCCGGCCCCAGCGCTGATCGCTCACCTCCGCCGGGCCGATGGGACCGCCGTCGGCGGGGATGTCGAGCATCAGGTTGGGCGAGGCGGTGGCCTCCACCATCGCTTCGACCAGGTACCAGCGGTTGTCGGTCCGGAGGGCGATCCGGCGGAGCACGCCATCGGTATCGTCGCCGCCGCGGCCCACGACGAAGGTGGACGACCCCGACGCGCCCGAGCTGCCGCGGACGATCACCCGGCCGGTGACACCGAGCTGGCGCTCGATCGCGTCCCGTATCGGGCCGAGGTCGCCGCGGCGGCGGCCGCCGGCATGGGCCAGGATCGCCACCTCCCCCTCGGCGACCGGAATGCCCAGCGCCTGGGCCCGCTCCCGCATGAGATGCTTCTGGTCCGCATGGGTGGTGATCTCGGGCAGGCCGGTGCGCACCCGGATCAGGGCGCCGAGCTCGCAGCGCAGCGCCGCCGCCAGGGCGAACGCCGCGTCGCTGCCGGCGTAGGGCTCGATCCAGGCGCCCTGGCCGCCCACGTCGCGCAGCCGCTGGACGAGCGGGTGAGGCGCCGCGCGCAGGCGCTCGGCCAGCGGGCCGGTGCCCTCGGCCACGATCACATCCTCGGGCCGGGGCCCGAGGCCGAGGCCCGCGAGGAACTCGAGATACTCGGGATCGACCGGAGCGCCGACGCAGACCAGGTCTCCGGGCTCGGCCAGGAGGAGCGCGCGCTCGGGATAGCGGTCGAAGCCGGGGATGGCCGCGTCCAGAGTCTGGAGCGAGCGCAACGATCCCACGCAATGGACGAAGATTCGGGTCATGCCGAGAGTGGCCGGGGACCGGCCTGGTCGTACTCGGACCAGACCAGAGAGCGCGACGGGCGGAGCTTGCCGGTGGCCTCGAACGGGATGCGGGCGACGGGACGAACCTCGAAGCGGACGCGGTCGCCCAGCACCGGGCGCACGGCGCGGATCACCTCCGCCACCTGCTCCTCGGTCGGCAGGGTCTCGGCCACCACGTAGAGCACGACGCTGTCCCGCCGTTCCTGCACCAGCTGGTACTGCCGGATCCATCCCTGGCTGCCCCAGACCAGGCGGGTCACGATCTCGTAGGGATGCAGCAGGCGGCCGTCGGGCAGGGGGAAGTAGTCGATCTTGCGGCCCTGCACCGCGCCGAGCGCGGTGAAGGGCGTCCCACAGGCGCAGGACGGGGCGCGGGTGGCGAGGTCGCCGATCCGGTAGCGGATGAACGGCATCGCATAGGCGTGCAGGTTGGTGACGACCACCTCACCCTGCTCGCCGGGCTCGACCGGCCGGCCGTCGCGCAGCACCTCCACCAGGACGGCGTCCTCGCAAGCGTGCAGCGTGCCGGACCAGGGACACTCGGCCGCGATCAGCGGGCACTCGTGACTGCCGTAGGTCTCGTACACGGGCGCGCCGAAGGTGCGGCCCAGACGCGCCCGCATCGCCGGCGTGGTCACCTCCCCGCCCACCACGAGGAATCGCGGCCGCACCGTCTCCAGCGCGCCCGCCAGGTCGGGGGTCGTCAGCCGGTTGAGCATGCCCGGGAGGCCGACCAGCACGTCGGGCCGGAGCCGACGCAGCTCGTAGGCGATGTGGACCGGATCGGCCAGCCCGTCGAGCAGCACGCGAGAATGCAGCCCGAGCGCGCGGAGCGTCCGCCCTACCAGCTTGCGGTCGCCGCTCTCCGGCCGCTCCACGCCCACCGCGACGACGAGGTCGCGGGGGCGAACGCCCAGCTCCTGCATCGCGCGGAGCCGGACCAGGTACTGGAGCTTGTCCTCCAGCCAGGTGCGGCGGACCGTGAACGGCTCGCCGGTGGACCCGCTGGTGCGCGCTTCGAGAAGGGTCGCGGGATCGTGGCCCCGCGCCAGCAGGTCACCGGGGCGCTGACGGCGCAGCTCGGCCTTGTCGATGAAGGGAATGATCTCGAGATCGCGGACCCCGCGGACGTGGCGGGGGTGGAGCCGGTGGCGATCGAAGAGTCGGCGGTAGAACGGCACCGACTCGTAGGCATGGCTCACCAGTCGGCGAAGCCGGGCGTCCTGCCAAAGTCGGAGCTCGGCACCGGGCGCTCG
>DATCWW010000323.1:0-10731 GCA_036566145.1 Gemmatimonadales bacterium | reverse complement strand
GCGGCGGCCACAACGGTCTGGTGACCGCCGCCTACCTCGCCCGGGCCGGCGTGAAGGTCCTCGTGCTCGAGCGGCGCGAGGTGTTGGGCGGCGCCTGCGTCACCGAGGAAGTCTGGCCCGGATACAAGGTCTCGACCGCCGCCTACGTCAACAGCCTCCTCCGGCCCGAGATCATCCGCGACCTCGAGCTCAAGCGTCACGGGTTCCAGATGCTGCCCCGGAATCCGTCGTCGTTCACCCCGTTCCCCGACGGGCGCTCGCTGCTCCTCGGCCCCGACAAGGCGCTCACCCACCGCGAAGTCTCCAAGTTTTCGGCCAAGGACGCCGACGCGCTCTCCAAGTACGAGGCGATGCTGGAGCGGGTGGCCGACTTCCTCGAGCCCACCCTGGTGCAGACGCCGCCCAACCCCTGGTCGCTTCGCCCCGGAAACCTGGTGCAGCTCGCCAGGCTCGGCCTCGCCTTCCTCAAGCTCGGCCACGACGGGCAGAAGGCGGTGGAGATCCTGACCGGGGCGGCCACGCCGATCCTGGACCGCTGGTTCGAGTCGGAGCAGCTCAAGGTGACGCTCGCGACCGACGCGATCATCGGCGCGATGGCGTCGCCGTCGATGCCGGGAACGGCGTACGTGTTGTTCCACCACGTCATGGGCGAGTGTGACGGCGCGCGCGGCGTGTGGGGCTACGTGCGCGGGGGGATGGGCGGAATCAGCAACGCCATCGCGGCTGCGGCGCGGGAGAAGGGCGCGGAGATCCGCACCAACGCCGAGGTGGCGAAGATCCTGGTGAAGGACGGGGCGGTGCGGGGCGTGGCGCTCGCGGACGGCACCGAGATACTCGCTCCCAGGGTGGCCTCGGGGGTGGACGCCAACGTCACCTTCCTCAAGCTCATGAGCGCCGGCGACCTGCCGGCCGACTTCGTGCAGGCGGTCCGCCACATCGACTACGCCAGCGCGAGCTGCAAGATCAACATCGCGCTGAGCGAGCTGCCCGACTTTACCGCACTGCCCGGCACGGCACCGGGACCCCAGCACCGCGGCACCATCCACATCTCGCCCACGATGGAGTACATCGAGCGGGCCTACGACGACGCGAAATACGGATACCCATCCAAGCAGCCGATCATCGAGGCCACCATCCCGTCGGTCCTGGACGACACCCTGGCGCCGCCGGGCAAGTACGTGATGTCGATGTTCACCCAGTACTTCCCGTACAAGCTCGCGCCCGGGCTCCAGCTCGAGGAGGAGAAGGAGAAGTACGCCGACCGCTGCTTCGAGATGATGGAGCGGTTCGCGCCGAACTTCCGCCGCGCCGTCATCCACCGCCAGGTCCTGAGCCCGGCGGATCTGGAGCGCCGCTTCGGTCTCACGGGCGGGAACATCATGCAGGGCGTGATGTCGCTCAGCAGCCTCTCCTTCATGCGCCCGGTCCCGGGCTACGCCGACTACCGCACCCCGGTCCGCGGCCTCTATCTCTGCGGCGCGGCGACGCATCCGGGCGGTGGGGTGATGGGGGCGTGCGGATATAACGCGGCGCGGGAGATTCGGAGGGATCTCGGGCGCTAGGTGGCGCGCCGCGGGCGCAGAGGCGCACAGGCGCAGGGGCGCAGGCGCGCAGGGGCGCAGAGGGGTTATCGACCGGGGAAGGAAGTACGGGAGCGGGCTGGGGCGGCGCACTCGGAGGGCGCGTCAGGGCACGCCACACCACCCAGGATGTCGTAGTCGAGCTCGGACAAGAGGGCGGGCCCGTGGCGCCCGGAGAGTGTGTCGCCCCACAGCCCGCGAATGCCCCAACCCCGCGATCAACGAACCGACCAATGACCAAGCACCACCTCACCGTCGACGCAGCCCTGACCCGGATCCCGGGCCACCGCGGCGAGCGCTTCGCCGAGCTGTTCCACCACGGGACTCTGAGCGTCGAGCTCTATGCCCCGCGCGGCACCGACCCGCAACTGCCCCATACGCGCGATGAGGTATACGTCGTGGCCCAGGGCAAGGGCCAGTTTCTCAACGGCGGCGTGCGCCACGGATTCGGCCCGGGGGATGTGATGTTCGTCCCGGCGGGTGTCGTCCACCGCTTCGAGGAATTCAGCGACGATCTCGCGGTGTGGGTCTTCTTCTACGGCCCCGAGGGCGGCGAGACGGCCCGGGGATGACCACGCCCGAGGGTCCGCCCCGCGGCCTGCAACGGACGCTGCACCGCGACTACTACCGCACCGAGGCGGCGTTCGCCCGGGAGCGGGAGCGGATCTTCTTCCATGAGTGGTTCTGCTTCGCCCGCGAGGAGGAAGTCGCCGAGGCGGGGGCGTGGCTGTCGCGCGAGGTGGCGGGCGAGAGCGTCCTCCTGGTGCGGCTGCCTGATGGCGGGCTGGCCGCGCACTACAACGTCTGCCGCCACCGCGGCTCCCGGCTGGTGCCCGAGTGCGGAGCAGGACGGTTCGCGGCCGGGATCCGGTGTCCGTACCACTCCTGGACCTACCATCTCGACGGCCGGCTCCGCACCGCGCCCTACCTCGACGAGGCCGACGGGGTCGATCGGGAGACCCTCTCGCTGCACCGGGTCGGGCTTGCCTGCTGGGGCGGGTTCGTGTTCGTGCGGCTGGCGACTGAGGAAACGGGACCCACGCTCGCCCGGCAGCTGGGCGGCGCGGCCGAGCGGGTCCGGCGCTATCCGCTGGCCGACCTGCGGGTGGCCCACCGGATCGAGTACCCGGTGGCGGCCAACTGGAAGGTGATTCTGGAGAACTACAACGAGTGCTACCACTGCGGCCCGGTGCATCCCGAGCTGTGCCGTCTGGTCCCCGCCTTCAAGCAGCGGGGCGGGTCGGAGCTCGACTGGGAGCGAGGCATCCCGCACCGCGAGGGCGCCTGGACCTTCACCGCCTCCGGCACCACCACCCGGGCGCCGTTTCCGGGCCTCGACGCCGACGAGCAGGTCCGCCACAAGGGCGAGCTGATCTACCCCAACCTGATGCTCAGCCTGTCGGCGGACCACGCGGCGGCCTTCCGGCTCATGCCCCAGGGGCCCGAGCGCACCGTCGTGGTCTGCGAGTTCCTCTTCCACCCCGACGAGATGGCTCGGCCCGGGTTCGACCCGAGCGACGCGGTGGAATTCTGGGATCTGGTGAACCGGCAGGACTGGACGATCTGTGAATCGGTGCAGCGCGGCATGGGCTCGCGCCGGTTCACCACCGGCTTCTACGCGCCGATGGAAAGCTGGAGCCTCGACATCCGGCGCTACGTCGGCGAGCGGCTCGGGCTCACGACGGAGGAGCTGTCCGAGCCGCCCAAGTAGCTGCAAATGGTAGCCACAGATGAACACAGATGAACGGGGAGCCAGCCGCAGATGAACGCAGATGAACGCAGAAGTCTTTGGGGTGAAGCGATTCGGAGATGGTCGCGCACGCCCGCCTGGTGACGTCAGGGTACCGTCAGGTGAAGTGCTCAACCACAACAACCTCCCGCGTTCATTGCGGCTAGCTCCCTGTTCATCTGTGTTCATCTGTGGCTAATCATCACCTGACGCCAGACCCATGAACCGCGACTACGAGTACATCGTCCTCGGCCTGGGCGGCTTCGGAAGCGCCGCCGCCTACTGGCTCGCCCGCCGGGCTCGGGGAAATGTGCTCGGCCTGGAGCAGTTCGAGCTGGGGCATGTCCGCGGCGAGTCGCAGGACCATTCGCGGATCATCCGCCTCAGCTACCACGAGCCCCACTACGTGGAGCTGGCCAAGCATGCCTACCGCGCCTGGGCCGAGGTGGAGCGGGACGCGGGTGAGCAGCTGGTGCTCAAGACCGGCGGGCTCGATCTAGGGCCGCGGGAGAGCGCGATCTCGCTCGACAGCTACAGCGGCAGCATGGACGCCGCGGGGGTGCCGTACGAGCGGCTGGATGCCGGCGAGATCATGCGCCGCTGGCCCCAGTGGCGGCTGGACGACCACATCCATGGCCTGTTTCAGGCCGAAGGCGGCATCGCGATGGCGGCCCGGGGCAACGCGGCCCACCAGCGCATGGCGCGGGCCCACGGCGCGACCCTGCTCGACCGCACGCCGGTGGATGGGATTCGTCCCCTCGACGGCGAAATCGAAGTGCTGGCGGGCGGCCGGGGATACCGGTGCCGCCGGCTGGTGATCGCAGCGGGCCCGTGGAGCAACCAGGCCCTGGCTCCCTTCGGCGTCCACCTCCCGCTTCGGATCACCCAGGAGCAGGTCACCTACTTCGCGTCGCCCAACGCGGACGACTTCCGCCCCGAGCGGTTTCCCGTCTGGATCTGGATGGACGACCCCTGCTACTACGGCTTCCCCGTCTTCGGCGAGCCGGGGCCCAAGGTCGGGCAGGACGCGGGTGGGGAGGAGACCGGCGCCAACACCCGGACCTTCGAGCGGGACGACGCGGCGTTCGAGCGGGTCGTCCGGTTCCTCGACCACCGGCTTCCCTCGGCGCTGGGCCCGGTGCTCTACACCCGGACCTGTCTCTACACCCTCACCCCGGACCGCGACTTCGTACTGGACACGCTGCCCGAGCGGCGCGACGTCGCCGTGGCCATCGGTGGCGGGCACGGCTACAAGTTCGCCTCGGTGATCGGGCGGATCCTGGCCGATCTCGCGGTGGAGGGGCGGTCGGCGCACGACCTCACGCCGTTCCGGATCGACCGCGCCATCCTGCAGCTCGCCGACCCGCCCCGGACCTACATGGTGTGAGTTCTTTGCCCGCACCGAAGGTCGCGCTCCTCGGCGTCCCCTACGACGCCAGCTCCTCGTTCCGGCGCGGCGCCGCCGGCGCGCCGGGCCCGATCCGGGAGGCGCTCTGGTCGGCGGCCAGCAGCACCTGGTCGGAGACCGGCGCCGATCTGGGCGCGGGCGGGCTCACCGACGCGGGAGACCTCGCCTTCGAGGAGGGCGAGCCGGGCGAGGTCGCCCGGGCGCGGATCGAGGCGGCGGTGGATCGCCTCGCCGCGTCCGGGCTCCGGCCGCTGGGCCTGGGCGGCGACCACTCGATCACCTACCCGCTGCTCCGCGGCTTCCGCCGCCACCATCCCCGCCTGGCCATCCTCCACCTCGACGCCCACGGCGACCTGTGGGACGAGTTCGAGGGCGACCGCTTCTCCCATGCCTGCCCCTTCGCGCGGATCATGGAAGAGGGGCTGGCCGACCGCCTGGTGCAGGTGGGCCCGCGCACGCTCAACCGGCACCAGCGGGAGCAGGCGCGCCGCTTCGGCGTGGAGCTCGTCGAGATGAAGGACTGGCGCGAGGGCCTGCCGCTTCTATTCGAGCAGCCGGTGTATCTCAGCTTCGATCTCGACGTGCTCGAGCCGGGGCTCGTGCCCGGGATCTCGCATCGCGAGGCCGGCGGGCTGACCGTCCGTCAGGCCATCGGTATCGTGCAGCAATTCAAAGGCGCCCTGGTCGGCGCCGACCTGGTGGAATTCAACCCGGCCAACGATCCGAGCGGCGTCACCGCCGCTGTGTGCGCCAAGCTGGTGAAGGAGATCGCGGGCCGCATGCTGCTGGAGGCAAGTCGGTGAATCGATTGGCAACGTGGACCGCGATCGGAATCGTGAGCATGTCCCCCGCGACCCTGACGGCACAGACCGCATCCTACGACCCCGTGCCCGGCGCAAGGATCGACTACGCCGCGCTCAGGGAGGAGGCCGCCGAGCGACTCTCCGAGTATCTACGCATCAACACCACCAACCTCCCCGGCAACGAGCTGGCCGCTGCCCGGTGGCTGCAGCAGACGCTGGCCCGCGAAGGGATCGAGAGCCAGATCCTCGACACCGCTGCTCTCGGCCCGGGTAGAGCGAACTTCTACGCCCGGCTGCCGGGGAGCGGGAAGGGCAAGGCGATCGCACTGGTGCATCACATGGACGTGGTGCCGGCGAAAGCGGGCGAGTGGCAGGTGGATCCGTTCGCCGGAGAGATCCGCGACGGCGCGGTCTGGGGACGGGGCGCGCTGGACATGAAGGGCCACGGGATCATCCAGCTCATGGCGATGATCGCGCTCAAGCGGGCCGGTGTGCGGCTCACCCGCGACCTGGTCTTCGTCGGCAACGCCGACGAGGAGATCGGCGGGCTCGGCTCCCGCGTCTTCGTCCGGGACCACCCCGACCTGGTGCGCGGCATCGAATACGTCCTCACCGAGAGCGGCGACACCCGGGTGGAGAACGGGCGGGTGCGCTGGTTCGGGGTCGGCGTGGGCGAGAAGCGCACCTGGTGGAAGACCATCACCGCCCACGGCACCTCGTCGCACGCGTCGGTCCCGAGCGGGGACAACCCCGTGGTCGGACTGGTCCGCGCGCTCGAGCGGATCGGGCGCTGGGAGACGCCCGTGCGGCTCACGCCGGCGGTCGAGCGCTACTTCAGGAGCCAGGCGCGCGACGAGAGCGGCCGCCACCGGACCTGGCTCGCCGACCCTGCCGCCGCGCTCCGGAGCAAGGAGGGGCGAGCCTGGCTGCTGAGCGACCCGCGACGAAACGCGCTGCTCCGGAACACGATCACGCCGACGGTGCTGACCGGCTCCGCCAAGACCAACGTCATCCCCCAGACCGCCTCCGCGGACCTGGACATCCGCCTGCTGCCCGACGAGGACACCGTCGCCTTCCGGCGGGAGCTCGAGCGCGTCATCGGCGATAGCAGCATCACCCTCGAGTCCATCGGCGACCTGGCCCCGCCGTTCGACGCGCCGATCGACACCGAGCTGTTCCACGCCATCGAGCGTGTCGCCGGACGGATGCTCCCGGGCATCCCGGTCGCCACGACCACGAGCACCGGCGCCAGCGACAGGCCCTACTGGAGCGCGGCCGGGCCCATCGCCTACGGCGTGACGCCCTGGCTGGTCGAGCTGGAGGACACTCGGCGCCAGGCCCACGGGGTGGACGAGCGCCTGAGCCTGGCGAATCTGGAGTGGGGGGTGAGGATGTATGTGGGGATAGTGATGGAGATGGCGGGGAGGTAGGGGGCGCAGGGGCGCAGGCGCAGGGGCGCAGAGGCGCAGGGGCGCAGAGGCGCAGAGGCGCAGGGGCGCTGAGTAGCAGAAGCGCTCGCCGGCGCCCGTAGAAGAATCAGCCACTTTGGAAAGCAATAAGGCCGCGGGTCGCCCACTGGCGGCACCCTGCGGCCTCGCTACCTCCTGCGCCCCTGCGCCCCTGCGCCCCTGCGCCCCTGCGCCCCTGCGCCCCTGCGCCTGCGCCCTACACCCCCAGCGCCCGCATCACCTCCCGATCGAACTGCACCGACAGACTCTCCCGGCGGGAGTACGGCCCCGGCGTGTACGCCCGGCTCTCGACGCCGAGCTGGCTCTGCTCGCAGATGTGCCAGTCCTGCTTGTTGGTCATGTCCCAGAACTCGACCCCGTCGTCCGGCTTGAAGGTGGGGTCGCTCAGGGTGGCGGGATGGAAGAGCCAGGAGCAGAAGATCCGGCTCCGCTTCGTCCCCTCCGGCCAGATGGTGTGGAACATGACGTAATCGGGATGCAGGCTCAGCAGCATGTTGGGGAAGATGGCGTAGTAGTACACCCGGTTCATGTCCTCTTCGGGCAGGTCGCCCACGGCGACGCCGCACGACCGGCCGCTCATCGTCATGCTCTCGATCCCGCGGTTCAGCACCATGAACCCGCCGGTGAACGGGCCCTCGGTGAGGTCGTTCTCCCCGCTGGTGGGTGGGGTGAGCTTCGCGAGCGACGGGTGGACCGGCCCGCAGTGGTAGCACTCGCTGTAGTTCTGGAACAGCAGCTTCCAGTTGCAGGCCACGTCGTACTCGATGGTCCGGTGCACCTGCAGGTTGGGGAGGTTGAACCGGTTCCACCGGCCCTGCAGCGCCTCCCAGGCGGTGTCGAACGGCTCGGGATCGCGGGCCAGGTTGACGAAGAGGAAGCCTTCCCACGTGGCCACGGCCACCCGGTGGAGGGGCCAGTCGGCCTTGTTGAAGTTCTCCAGGTCGGCGGTGGAGGGCGCGCCGATCAGCCGGCCGTCGAGGCCATAGGTCCAGGCGTGGTAGGGGCACTGGATCGTCTCGCTGAACCGGCCGGTGTGCTCCTCGCAGAGTCTCGTCCCGCGGTGCCGGCAGACGTTGTAGTAGGCCTGATACCCGCCCGAGCGATCGTGCAGGACGATGACGCTCTCCGTCCCCACCTGCTGGGTGAACCAATCGCCCGGCTGGGGGATCCGGTCGGTCCGCCCGACGCAGAGCCACCGCCGGTAGAAGATCCGCTCCAGCTCGGCCGCGTGGATCTCGGGCGAGGTGAAGTATTCCCGGGGAAGGGTGTGGGCCCCGTCGATCGGAATCTCGGTGGGCTTGATGAAGGTGGTCACGGTCGGGCTCCGAGTGGGTCTGGCCCGGAATATGTCGGGCCCGGCCGGACGGCGGAAGCACGCATGATCCCCGTCACCTTCCGCCGG
This sequence comes from Gemmatimonadales bacterium, assembly GCA_036566145.1. Taxonomy (GTDB): domain Bacteria; phylum Gemmatimonadota; class Gemmatimonadetes; order Gemmatimonadales; family GWC2-71-9; genus CAVVWJ01. Next base: position 2,340 of record DATCWW010000323.1, on the reverse strand, counting down.
TAACGGGGACGCTAGAGACCCGGGTCGAGGCCGGGTAGACTCCACCCAGACCTCTTCCAAGGAGCCATCCATGCGTCGTGCCGCCAGCCGTCTTCTTTTCCTCCTCGCCACCGTCGCGCCCTCGGCCGGCTGCGTGGCAGCCGCTGCGGCCGGCGCCGGGAGTGCCATCTACCTCACCTCGCGAGGAGCGGAGGGGGTGGTCCAGGGCTCGACCAACGACGTGGCTGCCCGCTCCCGCGCCGTCATGGCCAAGGAGGGGATCACCGAAGACGCCCAGAGCACCGAGAAGGGCGGGGACGAGCAGGAGATCAAGGGCAAGAAGGGCGACCTCGACGTCACCTTCCACATCAAGCGAGAGACGCCGACCACCACCAAGGTCGAAGTGACCGCGCGGGAAAACCTGGCGGAGTGGGACAAGAAGTACGCCGAGCAGCTGCTGAATCAGGTGGTGGCGAAGAAGTGAGGAAGGGCGCAGGGGCGCAGGGACGCAAGGGCGCAGGGACGCAGGGACGCAGGGACGCAGACCCCTGCGCCTCTGCGTCCTTGCGCCTCTGCGCCCCTGCGTTTCTGCGCCTCCTAACCACCCACCACCCCCCGACACTCCCCAAACCCGATCCGCGCGAACCCCTCCCGCTCGCACCATCCCCGCATCACCACCTCGTCTCCATCCTCCAGGAACTTCCGGCTCTCCCCGGTCGGCAGGGCGAGCGGCTCGGCGCCGCGCCAGGTCAGCTCCAGGAGGCATCCCCGGCTCTCCTTCCCGGGTCCGGAGATGGTGCCGCTGGCGAACAGGTCGCCCGGGTTGAGGTTGCAGCCGTTGCTGGTGTGGTGGGCCAGCATCTGCGCGGGGGTCCAGTAGAGGTCGGCCATCCGGCCCTGGCTGAGCCGCACCGGGGCGATCCCCTGGTCGCGCATCCGGGCGGAGCTCAGCCGGACCTCGACCGTGACGTCCACGCCGCCGGCGGCTCGGTTTGCCTCATTGTCGAGGTAGGGCAGGGGTGCGGGATCGCCGGACGGGCGGGAGAAGGCCGGCACCCGGAACGGCGCCAGCGCGTCGAAGGTCACCACCCAGGGCGAGAGCGTGGTGGCGAAGCTCTTGGCCAGAAAGGGGCCCAGCGGCTGGTACTCCCACGACTGGATGTCCCGCGCCGACCAGTCGTTCACCAGGCAGAGCCCGAACAGGCGCTCCTCCGCCTGGTCGAGCGGCACGGGGGTGCCCAGCGGGTTGCCCGGCCCCACGAAGCAGCCGACCTCCATCTCGTAATCCAGCGACCGGCTCGGTCCGAAGACCGGCGGCGCGTCGCCGGCCTTCGTCTGGCCCTGGGGCCGCCGTACGGGCGTCCCGCTCAGCACCAGCGACGAGGCCCGGCCGTGATAGCCGATCGGGATCCACTTGTAGTTGGGCAGCAGTGGATTGTCGGGCCGGAACATGCTGCCGACGTTGGTGGCGTGGTGCACCGACGCGTAGAAATCGGTGTAGTCGCCCACCTGAGCCGGCAGCAGCAGCTCGGCTTCGTCCTGGGGCACCAGCAGCCGGTCGCCGAGACGGGGGTTATCCCGGTAAGCGGCGCTGCCGGCGTCGAGCAGGTCGGCCGCCTGCTCGCGGAGCGCGCTCCAGTACGGCTGCCCGAGCGCCATCAGATGGTTGAGCGCGGGCGCGGCGCACGCCTCCGCCGCCCGCTCCGCCAGCCCGCCGAAGTAGCCGGCGTCGTGCGCGGCCACCAGGTCGAGGATCGAGTCGCCGATCGCCATGCCGACGCGCGGCTCGTCCTCGTCGTCGCCCAGGTGGAAGACGCCGACCGGGAGGTTCTGAATGGGAAACTCGGGGTGCCCGTCGGCCGCCTCGACCCAGGAGCGTCGCCCGGCGGCGTGGCTCCGGTCCACGCGCGCGGCGGTCACAGGAGGCGGAGCGACGCGAGGTCGCCGACCGGCTCGTCGAAGGAGCAGGAGCCGAACGATCCCAGCCCGGTCCGCCGGGCCTCGGCGAGCGCCGCTGCCTCGAGACGGTGACCGCGCCAGGAGACCCCGTGCCGATCGAAGGCGAGCGAGGCGGGATCGCCCTCCTCCAGCAGGCGACGAGCATCGGCGTCGCTCATCCCCTGGCGCAGGAACGCCGCCGCCAGGAAGAGATTGAGGAAGCCGAACATGGTCCCGCTCGCGCTGTCGGGCTCGTAGGTGAGACGGTACCTGGCGCGGAGGGGGTGATGGAGCCCGGCGGTCGCCTTGAAGGGCACGCCCGCGCCCACGGCCGCCCGGAGAAAGCGGAGCAGCTCGTCGGTCGCCGGGAAGGCGTCCTCGGTCACCCCACCGGTTCGCACCTTGGCGCCGGCGCCGTGCCGG
>DATCWW010000311.1:0-2805 GCA_036566145.1 Gemmatimonadales bacterium | reverse complement strand
CCTGCACATCGCAGATGAAGCACGCCGACGGGAAGCCATTCGCGGGGAAATCCCCGCGCTGCACCTGCGCCCATGCCGCGCCGTACACGGCGCCGACAGACTTGGGCGTGACCCCGGAGAGGTCGAACGGATTGCCCAGCGCTGCGCGCCTGTTCATGAACGGCACGCCATGCGAGATCTTGACGCCGTACTTGACCTCCACCAGCGCCGCATAGGTCTGGAACTGCGCCGCCGTCTTCGGCGGCTTCTTGCTGGTCTTCAGGTCGAGAATCCAGGGCACTTCAAGGAGCGGGTCCCAGAAGACCCGGTCCAGGAACGCCTTGATCTCCACGGGGCATCCGGGCAGGTACCCGGACACCTCCAGTTCGATGGCAGGCTCGCCATCAGGCGTGGTCCAGATCTCCCATGGGGAGCGCTCGCGCCAGTCGATGTACGCCTGGACGAAGCCGAGTCCCGCACGGCGCCATGCGTCGATGTCGCCCTCGCTGGCGCTCTTGCGCCAGATGTTCTCGTTGGGCTCCGCCTCGCGGAGCTTGTCGAGCTGGGCATCGAAGAGTCGCTCCCAGACGATGCCCGCCTGGAAGGCGTCGGCGTTGCCGACCATGGACATCCGGTCGTAGTGCTCCGTCGCCTCATGCACGGCGGAGCCGCCCGCCAGCCACAATGCTGGCCGCCGGGGCGCCTGCGTGAGGTACTTCAGAAAGTACGATTTCGCGCACCGCTCAAGCGTCTCGCGGGCACTGTGGCTGATATGCGTGGGCAGTCTCGGCTCAGCCGGCTTCGGCCTGCTGGATGGGCTCATCGGGCCTCCCGGCGAATTGAAGGATCACCACCGGCTGCGGGTGGCGGATATGCACGTGCTCGGCACGGGCCCAGATCATCGACTGGCCCCTGCCTGCCCTGATCAGCATCGAGAGCCAGGCCCCGTCGGCCGTCTGGCCGCGGTAATGGGCACCGCGCCAGAGGCCGTTGTGCCAGACCCATGCGGGGCGCCTGTGCGGCGCCTCCTCGGGCGGGTCCGGGATCTCCCTGTCCGGCAGAGGCTCCGCCTCCGCGGCCACCGGCGCCGCTTCCGCGAACGCCTTGCGGTGCTCTGCCCATTCGGCAATGAGCTCGACGGCCAGGCCCCCGGTCATGCCTGCCATGCGGCGGATGTCCGCCCATTGCAGGCCGCCCTTGCGGAGCATGGCCAGGTGCTCGCCCCAGGCGAGCCGTACCTCGGTGCTCCACCACCGCGCGTGAGCGCGCTGCCTGGAGCGCAGGTTGTAGCGCTGGTGCTCGTCCCTGCCGCCCCAGACGCCGTACTCCTCGCCGAGCGAGTCACGGCGGCACTCTTCAAGGACAGGGCAGTGCGCGCAGACCTCCTTGGCCTTGTTCCACGCCTCCTGAATCGCCGGCGTCGGCGCCCGGCCGGGCTGCGCCGGGCCGAGCGGGAAGAAGAGGTCCGGGTCCTCGTCCACGCAGGCGGCCTGTGCCCGCCAGCGGCGTTCGGGGTCGTACAGGACGACACCGTTCACTGATAGCGGAGCCACAGCGTCACGCCCATCAGCCCGATGGCGCAGCCGACGGCTCCGCCGAGCACGTTCCACGCCAGGCGCTCGCAGGCGTCCTTGTGGACGCCCAGGAAGGCGCGCAGGCGCTCCAGTTGCCGGATGTGCGAAAGGCCGCCCAGAAGGCGGCCCAGAGTCTTGCGGAGCATGCTCACGGCTGCTCCTCCTTTGCTTTGGCGGCCATGCCGACGTAGCGGGCGTACAGCCGGTGCTCGCCGAACATGGTCACGGCCTCGGCCTCGAAGCCGGGGCCGAACATCTGCCACCCGGACAGCCCCCGGCGGATGCAGTACGCCGTCTGCCGGATCGAGCCGGGGTTGGTCCAGGTGCCCAGGAGCGCCCACTCCCCAAGGCGGGCAGTCAGCGTCTGCGCTACGGCGCTCCGCGCCTCCGCGCCAGTGGCCAGGATGTATGCGGGCTGCTCGAAGCGGATCGATGCAGTGGCGCTCATGACGCCCCCCGGCGGATGCAGCGCACCCGGCGACAGCCGGGGCAGACTTCAACGCTCATGGATACCTCCGAGATACAGCCGCAGAGCGGCGAGAGTGAGAAGTGCACTGCGCGTGATGGCAGGCAGCTCGCGCACGAAGCGCGGCGTGAGATGCTCTGCCTCAACCAGTGCGAAGAACGGGCCCAGGCTCACGATGTAGAGCCCAGTGGCCATGCAGGCGCAGGCAAGCACCATCACGGCGTCACCTCGGGGGCGGGCCGGTACTCGCGGTGGAACACGTCGATCGGGCAGGCGCTGCCGCACAGCCCGTTAGCGCGCCACTCGTAGGCGACGGCGGTGTGTCCGTCGTCGGTGGTCCACACGTCGGTGACGGTGACGGTCCGGATGGGGTCGAGGCGGTTGGTGTACCGGTCGCCGACCCTGGGTGCGGTGGTGGTGGTGGGCTGCTGCGCCTCGTCGATGAAGGTGGGGCCGGCCAGGCAGTCCCGCAGCACGGCGGTCCGCTCGGCGTCCAGCTCCACCCGGTACGGCTCGCCGTCGGGACCGGAGAGCATGACGAAGGTTGTGCCGTCGGCGCCCCACATGACGTCGTTCAGGCCCCACCGAAGCTGGATCGGCTCCAGCCCGTCGAGGACCGTCCCGGGCTGCGCCTCGGCCTCCTTGGCGGCGTGCTCGCGGATGGCTTGGGTGGCGGCGTTGACCGCGAGGCGGTAAGCCTCCGCAGCGGCGCCGCCGAGGGCCATGACGGCGGGGTTGAGGGGCAGGTTCTCGACAGTGCGCGCGGCACCTTCGAGCACGGCGGCC
>DATCWW010000258.1:0-2531 GCA_036566145.1 Gemmatimonadales bacterium | reverse complement strand
GTCGGACTGGCCCGCCGGAGCGACGGGCCCCCTGCAGGCGTGAATCCGCGGCACTCGATCCTGGTGCTCCCCTTCGACAACCTCCGGGGCGATCCCGCGGTGGAGTGGCTGCGCGACGGCAGCGTGAGCATGCTGGGGCTCAACCTGTCGCAGTGGAACGACCTGTCGGTGGTGGATCACGAGCGGCTGCACGACCTGCTCGCCCGGCACAAGCTCGTCGCCGGCGAGGAGATCGGTCTCGATATGGCCCGCCGGCTCGCCCGCGAAGCCGGCGTCTGGACCGTGGTGCTGGGCGACTACGAGCGGGCCGGCGACTCGCTCCATCTCGTGGCCCGGGTCTACGACGTCGCCAGCGGCAACCGGGTGAGCGTGGCCCGGGTGGACGACCGGCCGGGCGAGGACGTGCGACCCTTGTTCGACCGGCTGGCCACGGAGCTGCTCGACCTCTCCGGCGCGCCGGGCGAGCTGCCGGTGGGCGTGGCGCGCTCCACCACCGCGTCGCTGGAAGCGTACCGGGCGTATCTCGCCGGGGTGGAGCAGCTCAACCGCTGGAACCTGGCAGGAGCGGAGCGCGACCTGGAGCGCGCGCTGGCGATCGATACCACCTTCGGCCTGGCCTACTACAAGCTGGCGCTCACCCGAGGGTGGCTCACCGGCACCGAGGATTCGATCGCCACCCGGGCCATCGTCCGGGCCACGGCGTTCTCGAGCAACCTGCCGATTCACGACCGCACGGTGATCAACGCCTATCGGTCGTTCCTCGCCGGGGAATATGCGGAGGCGCGGTCGCTCTACCAGCAGCTGCTGTCGCGGGACCAGGGGGACGCGGACGCCTGGTACGGCCTGGGCGAGGCTTGGTTCCACGATACTACCAACGTGAACCTGGGCCCCCAGTTCACCGAAGCGATCCGGGCGTTCAACCACTCGCTCCAGCTCGACCCGGACTACGCCCTGGCCTACGATCACGTGCAGAGCATGCTGAGCGGCGCGGCCGGGGCCCGGCCGCTGTACGCCCTCATCACTCCCGACTCGTTCGCCCTGGCCTTCCGGCGCGACGGGACGCCGCTGCTGGACAGCTCGACCGTGCGGCTCGCGGTGCGGCGGGCGCGGGCCGAGGCGCTGGCCAGCGCGCGGAGCTGGGTATCGGCCCAGCCCACCACGCTCCGGGCGCACGGCGCCATGGTGAACGCCTACGTCGTGTCGGGGAAGTATGACGCGGCCATGGCCGAGGTCGATCGCTTCCGGCAGACCTCGCCCCAGCACCCCGAGCAGCCGTTCGTGGAAGCCCGCATTCGCTTCGCCGCGGGCCAGGTGGACCAGGCGGCGCGGCAGCTCAAGATCGCGCTCGACACGGTGGCCGCGCAGGACTTCCGTCCCTATCAGGGCACCCCGACCGTGCTGGGCGACGTCGCCGCGGCGGCGAATGTGTTCGCGTACCAAGGCGATCTCACCAGCGCGGCCAAGGCGCTCGACTTCGCCGAGCAGGTGCGCCGCGAGGTGGTGCAGCACGCCTCGGGCGAGCCCAACGAGCCTACGGACGAGTCCTGGCGCCGGGTGATGCTGGGCGATCTCTACTCGGCGATCGGGGCGCCGGCCTCGTCGCTCCGCCAGGTGTGGCAGAGCGCCGCCGAGGCCGGCCGGATGGCGAACCCGGAGAAGCGCAAGCATCTGGCCCACAGCGGCGCGTCCGCCGCCATCGGCCTCTTCACCGGCCTGGCCGGCGACAGCACCGCCCTGGTCGAGTACCGGACGATGTCGGGTGACCCCCTCTCGCGCGAGGTCCGCGCCCTGCTGGCGCTGAGCCGGGGCGACTCGGTCGCCGCCCGGAAAGCGCTGGCGGAGCCCGATACTGCGAGCCACGGGATGATGAAATGGTCCGTGCCGGGTTATACCCGGCCCCTGGCCGCCCAGGCGTACTACCTCCTGGGCGACTATCAGACCACGCTCCGGATGCTGCAGGATTTCCAGCCCGCCACCCTCTACACCGGCGGGTTCGACTCCCGGTGGGGGATGCTGGGCCGGGTCCGCCTGCTCCGCGCCGCCGCCTACGAGCAGCTCGGACGCCGGGCCGAGGCGCGGCAGGAATACCGCGAGGCCCTGGCACAGTGGAAGTCGGCCGACGCCACCTTGCAGCCGTTCATCGTCCAGGCCCAGCGGGGCCTGGCGCGGCTGGGCCAGGGGTGATCCCGACTCGGCCATCCCGAGCGCAGTAGCCCATTTGCCCACAATGAGTTAGATTAGCTACGCTGGTCGAGTGCGATGGTCGCGGGCCGGCCGCGAGGCCGACTCGAGGAAAGTCCGAGCTCCACCGGGCAGACTGCCAGGTAACGCCTGGGCGCCGCAAGGCGACGGATAGGGCAACAGAGAACAGACCGCCCCCGGGCAACCGTGGGTAAGGGTGAAACGGTGGGGTAAGAGCCCACCGCGTCGCTGGTAACAGCGATGGCACGGCAACCCCCAGTCGGAGCAAGGCCAAATAAGCGGCGAGGTGCGCCCACACCGATCCCGAGCTCGCGAGGGCAAGGGGCCAG
>DATCWW010000255.1:0-8998 GCA_036566145.1 Gemmatimonadales bacterium | reverse complement strand
CCGAGTACCCGCTGCGCCAGCGGGCCAAGCCGGGGATCACCGGCCTGGCCCAGATCAACCACCACTACGACCGCTCGCTGGACGACGTGCGCACCAAGGTGAGCTTCGATCTGGAGTACATCCGCCGCCAGAGCCTGCGGGGGGACCTGCGCATCATGCTCAAGACCCTCCCCGTCGTCCTCTTCCGCCGCGGCGGCTGGTAGCCGGGGCCGGCGCGCCGACCGGCGTGCCGTTGCGACCCTTCGACAGCCCCGCACTCCGCCCGGATTCCCCTCCTGCTCCCCGTCCCTGGCCCAGCGTCGCAACGTTTGTGGCGACAACGACTTCGCATTGATGGCCCTGGGCAAACCGGGCAGGAATGGCGATTGCGGGTAGGCCGGCGCGCACGTCGGTTAGCTTTGACGGAATGGTGAGCGACGACATGATCATGAGACCCCCGCGGGAGGCGGCTGCCGGACCGGATCTGTCGGTGGTGGCTCCGCTGTACAACGAAGCGCAGAACGTGGCGCCCCTGGTCGAGTGGATCCTCCAGGCGCTGGCCGAGTATTCCGGCCGGTTCGAGGTGATCCTGGTGGACGACGGCAGCGGGGACGACACCTGGGACCGGGTCGTGGCCGCGTCGGTCCAGGATGCCCGGGTCCACGGTCTCAGGCTGGGCCGGAACGTCGGCCAGACCGCCGCCATGATGGCCGGATTCGACCACGCCCGGGGACGGGTGGTCGTCTCCCTCGACGGCGACCTGCAGAACGATCCGCGGGACATTCCCGCGCTGGTCGCCAAGCTCGACGAGGGGTACGACCTGGTGTGCGGGTGGCGCCAGCGGCGTCAGGACAAGTTCCTGCTGCGGAAGGTGCCGTCGTGGGTGGCGAACCGGATCATCCGCCGGCTGACGGGGGTCCAGATCACCGATAACGGCTGCTCCTTGAAGGCATATCGGAGGGACCTGCTGGATCGGGTCTCCCTGTACGCGGAGCAGCACCGGTTCATTCCGGCCTTGTCGGCGAGCGCGGGGGCCCGCATCACGGAGATGCCCGTGCGCCACCACGCCCGCCGGTTCGGCGAGAGCAAGTACGGCATCTCCCGAACGGTGAAGGTGCTGGCGGACCTGTTCACGCTGAAGATGATCACCACCTTCCGGTCCCGGCCGCTGCTCGGATTCGGCGCCGCGGCGGTGCCGCTGGTGCTCGGGTCAATGTTGTTCGCGGCGGCGGCGGCCATCGCCATCGCAGATTTCCCCGAGTTCAAGGCCACCGCGATGGTCTTTCCCGGTGCCGCGATGCTGTTCGCCGCGGCCGCCTTCTACCTGGTGATGCTGGGGCTGGTGGCCGAGGTGGCGCTCAGCACCGAGCGGGAAAGCGCAAACGAGGTTCCGAACGCCTGGGAGGTTCGTTGACACAGGGGACGCTGATGGAGCCCACCGCTGAATCGACGCGCCGGGACCGAGTCGCCGACGGGCGGTTCGTGAGCGTGATCGTCCCCGTGGTCGAGGGGGTCGACGACCTCACCGAGCTGTACCGCAGCTTCAGCGCGGCGCTCACCGCCCGCGGTAACGATCACGAGTTCGTGTTCGTCTTCGACGGGGGCTACGCCCCGCCGCCCGAGCTGGTGACGCTGAGTCACGAGCGCACCAACCTGAAGCTGCTCCGCTTCGCCCGCAGCTTCGGGGAGACCGCGGCGCTCCGCCTGGGCATCGAGCGGAGCCGAGGCGACCTGCTGCTCACGCTGCCGGCCTACTTCCAGGTGCAGGCCGAAGGAGTCGGCGCGCTGCTCGACGCGCTGACCGACCAGACCGATGTGGTGGTGGCCAGCCGCTCCCCCCGCATCGACAGCTGGCTCAACCGGCTGCAGTCGGCGGTGTTCAACCGGATGATCTCGGGCGTCAGCGACCGACAGTTCCACGACAGCGCCTGCGGGGTTCGCGTGCTGCGTCGCGGGGCGGCCGAAGGCCTGCCGCTCTACGGTGACCTGCACCGGTTCATCCCCGCCCTGGCGCTCCGCGAAGGGTACCAGGTGGTCGAGGTCGCGGTGCCGCAGCACCCGAGCAACGCGCGCATCCGACTCTACGGCCCGGCAACCTACGCCCGGCGCCTGCTCGACATCGCCACCTTCTTCTTCCTGGCCAAGTTCACCGAGAAGCCGCTGCGCTTCTTCGGGCTGGTCGGCTCGCTGTTCTTCGTGGCCGGCACGGTGACCTCGCTCGTTCTGCTGGTCAACCGGCTTCAGGGGCAGGCCATCGCCAACCGGCCCCTGCTGCTGCTGGCCGTGCTCTGCCTCGCCCTCGGGGTCCAGCTCATGGGCCTGGGACTGGTAGGCGAGATCATCGTGCACCTGCGGGCCCCGCATCGTCGGGCGTACCGGGTGCGGGAACGGGTGTGACCCGCGGCTGACGCCGCGCGGGGCCGCCCTGGTGCGGCCGGAAGTGAGCGCGCTGGGGTCAGCCCGGCACGATCTGCTGGTGATCGGAGGCGGCATCCTGGGCGCCTGTCTGGCCTGGGACGCGGCACTGCGGGGACTCAAGGTGGCCCTGGTCGAGCGCGGGGAGCTCGGCGGGGCCACTTCGGCCAACGGCCTTCGGATCATCCACGGCGGTCTGCGGTACCTCGTCCGGAGCGACCTCCGCCGGATGCGCGAATCGATCAGGGAGCGATCGGCCCTCCTGCGGATCGCTCCCGGCCTGGTCTAGCCCTTCCCCGTCGCCATCCCCGCCGGCATTCCCGGCTATCCCAACCGAGCGGGCCTTCGCCTCGGCCTGGCCCTCAACGATTTCCTTTCCGCCGGACGCAATCGCCACCTCGTTCCAAGTCGGCAACTACCCGCGGGACGGGCGCTCTCCGCGGGCGAGCTGACCGCCCTCTGTCCGGGGCTCGGCCCCCTGGCCCGGGCGGGGGGAGCCCTATGGTTTGACGCCCTCGTGTCTCGCCCCGGACAACTTACCCGGGCGTTTGTGCGCTCGGCCACAGAACACGGCGGCCTATTGGCCAAGTATGCCTGCGCAGAACGTTTCACCAGCAGCGGAGGGCGGGTCCTCTCAGTGGCAATCCGGGATTGTCAGAGCGGTGGCTTCCAGGAGGTTGCGGCCGAGCAAGTCATTCTTGCCGCGGGCCCGTGGACCGGTGAGTTGCGGGCGCGGGCGGTTGGACCGGCCGTGGCTACACGGGAAATGGCTCGGCACGCCCTGGGGTTGAACCTGGTGGTGGGACGCCGCCCGGCGAACGCTGTGATCGGCTTGCGAAGCGAGCGCTCCGCCACGGAGGACCCGATCGGCGGGGGCCGCCGGTTCCTGTTTCTGGTACCGCAGGAGGATACGACCTTGGTGGGAACCTGGTACGGGACGGTCGAAAATTGCGGATTGGAGGCCACGCTGGAGCAGGGGCGTCGGACGTTGTTCGAGGACGTCAACCACGCCTGCCCCGGTCTGGGGCTCGTTGACGCCGATATCGTCAGCTACCAGTGGGGGCGCCTGCCGCTGGACCGCGGCGTCGACGGCCATCCAGCCCGGCTGGCGGATCGCCCTCGAGTGGCGGGACCAACCGAGCTTGGTCTGGCGAACCTCCACGCCGCCGAGACGGTCAAGTACACCACGGCGAGGGCGGTCGCGGAGCGGCTCCTGGATCGGGTCGCGACCGGGCTTCCCGGACCGGTCGGCCCATGCCGGAGCGCAGAAATGCCGCTGATCGGCGCGGGGTTCGGGGCGATGTCGTGAGAATCCTGATGCTCGCCCCGCACCCGTTCTTCCAGGCCCGCGGTACACCGATCGCGGTGCGGACGGTGCTCGAATTCCTGAGTGCGCGAGGACACCGGGTGGATGTCCTGACCTTCCCGGAGGGCGAGGACCTGGACCTCCCCAACTGCCGCTTCTACCGGGTGCGCCGGCTGCCGAGAATCCGCAACGTGCGGCCCGGCTTCTCGCTCAAGAAGGTCGCCTACGACTTCCTGTTGCTGACGGAGAGCCTGCGGATGATCCGCCGGCAGCGGTACGACGCGATCCATGCGGTGGAGGAGGCCGCCTTCATCGCGGCGATGCTGCGCAAGGTGAGCGGAATCCCGTACGTCTACGACATGGACTCCTCGCTCCCGGAGCAGATGGTGGAGCGGTTCCCGGGGATGCGATTCGTGTTCGGAGCACTGCGCGCCATGGAAGGGATGGCGGTCAAGCAGAGCCTGGGGGTGCTGACGGTCTGCTCCTCGCTGGAAGACGTGGTCCGCCACCACGACCCGCGCAAGGTGGTGGGCCGGGTCGAAGATACCAGCCTGCTGGCGCCGTCGAATGCCAACGGCCGCAATACCCGCTCGCTTCCGGCCACCCAACAGGGCCCGGTGGCGATGTACGTCGGGAATCTGGAACCGTACCAGGGGATCGATCTCCTGCTCCACGGCTTCCGGCACACGCTGGAACGGGTGCCGAACGCCCAGCTGGTAATCGTCGGTGGCCGGCCGGACGACATCGAGATGTATCGCGAGCTTTCCGACCGGCTCGGGATTCTGCACTCGGCCGAGTTCCTGGGCCCCCGCCCGCTCACCCTGCTGCCCGGGCTGCTCAGTCAGGCCGAGGTGCTGGTGTCGCCGCGGGTCAAGGGCACCAACACCCCGATGAAGATCTATTCGTATCTCGACTCGGGGACGCCGGTGCTCGCCACCCGGCTCCGGACACATACCCAGATCCTGGACGAAGGCACCGCCTTCCTGGTCGAGCCCGACCCCGCCTCGCTCGGCCGGGGGCTGGCACGCCTGCTCCGCGATCGCCCGCTCAGACTGCAGCTGGCCCGCAACGCCAAGGCCTACGTGCAGCGGGAGTTCACGCCGCAGGCCGCGCAGCGCAAGCTGGAGGCCTTCTACTCGGCGATCGAGGCCCGTGTAGCCGAGCGATCGGCGTGAGCGCGGTGGCCTGCGGTCAGACCGCGGCCGACCGCGGGGCATGGGCACTCCCCCTCTTCCGACGTTCCGTACTCAAGCAAGCCAAGCTCGACCAGATCACCCGGCTGCTGGACGACCCGGCCGGCCGGGAGTGCCTCGACATCGGCGCGGACAACGGCGTCATCAGTCTGCTCCTGCGGCGGATGGGCGGGCGGTGGAGCAGCGCCGACCTCGACGAGCGCGCGGTCGCCTCCATCCGCGAGCTGGTGGGCGAGCGGGTGTACCGGCTCGACGGCGCGCAGACGCCGTTTCCCGACCGGTCGTTCGACCAGGTGGTGGTCGTGGACTACCTGGAGCACGTCGCCGACGATGCCGCCTTCGCGCGCGAGCTGGCACGGATCGTCCGCCCGGGCGGCTCCGTGATCATCAACGTTCCTCATCTCAAGCCCCGCTCCCGGCTCAATCGCCTCCGCCATGCGATCGGACTGACCGACGCGTGGCACGGCCACCTGCGGCCGGGGTACAGCATCGAACAGCTTCGGGGCCTGCTCGACGGCGACTTCGTTATCGAGCAGGTGGCGACGTATTCCCGCACCTGCTCCGAGCTGGTGGATACCCTGCTCAACGGTCTGTACCTGTTGACGCAGCGTCGAAAGACTACCGGTCCGCGTTCGGCGAAGGGAACGGTGGTGACCGGAGCCGACGTCCGGAGCCGGCGCGGCCAGTTCCTCCTGCTCTCGGCGCTCTATCCTGCGTTCTGGTCGCTGGCGCGGCTGGACTCGCTGCTGTGGCGCCAGCCCGGGTACAAGCTCATCCTGCGGGCCCGACGTACGGCCTGAGAGCGCCGAAGGCCCGGCAACACCGTCTCGATACCAGTACATTGCGAGGCGACCTGTCCCCTCCTGCCGGAGCGTGATGATCGCAGCCGGGCCCCGCAGGAAAACCCTCGCGCATTCCACCCTCGCCGGGGTGACCTACCAGTATGCCGCGACCGCCGCCAATGGCGTGGTCCAGGTCGGGGTCATCGCGGTGCTCGCCCGGCTGATCGCCCCGGTGGAGTTCGGACAGGTTGGGCTGGCGACGGCCTACATCGGGTTCTGGGCGCTCTTCGCCGCGTTCGGCGTGGGTTCGGCGGTGGTGCAGCGGCCGGAGCTCACCGAGCGCATGCTGCGGGCGGGCTTCACTCTCTCGCTCGTGCTCGGCCTCCTGGCGAGCGTACTGGTCTTCCTCACCGCGCCGCTCGCCGCGCGGATGCTCGGGAGCGCCAGTCTCACCGAGTTCATCCGGGCGTTGAGCGCGACGTTCCTCCTGGCCAGCCCGGGGATCGTCGCCGAAGCACTGTTGCAGCGGGATTTCGAGTGGCAGCGGCTCACCCGCCTCAACGTGATCTCCAGCATAGCGCAGAGCCTCTCGTCCGTGGTGCTCGCGGTGCTCGGGCTCGGCGCGTGGGCGCTGGTCGGCAGCAACCTCCTGTTCACCCTGCTGCGGACCGCGCTGCTGGTGCGGGCCCACGCCTTCCCGAAGCGACTGCTGGTCAGCGGCACGGAGCTGGGGGAGCTGAGCCGGTTCGGCCGCAGCTTCACCGCCGCGCGGCTCCTCAACTACGGGGCGCAGCAGGGCGACAACGTGGTGGTGGGCCGAGTGCTGGGACTGGAGCCGCTGGGCTTCTACTCCCGGGCCTTCAAGCTGATGATGCAGCCGGTCACCAACTTCGGCCTGGTGATCACCCGAGTGCTGTTCACCATCATGGCGCGGCTGCAGGACCAGGCCGAGCGCCTTCGCACCGCCTACCTCACCGGGCTCGCCATCATCAGTCTGGTGAGCGGCCCGCTCGCGGCGATGATGGTGGTGCTCGGCCATGAGATCGTATTGGTGCTGCTGGGCCCGCGGTGGACCGCCGCGATCGTGCCGTTTCGGATCCTCAGTCTGGGTCTGATTCTCCGGCTCCCCAATCTCATGACCTACACGATCGACGGATTCGCCGGCTCGATCGCGAAGCGGGGTCTGCGAGAGGGGCTGTTCGCCGCGGGCGTCATCGCGGGTGCGCTGGTCGGTGTGCCCTTCGGGCTACCCGGTGTCGCGACGGGGGTCCTGCTCGGCGTGGTGGTGAACTACGTCGCGGGCGCCGGCATCAGTCTCCAGATCACCGGTTGCACCCTGCGAGAGTTCTTCCGGGCGCAGATGCCGGGCCTGACCCTCGGCGTCATGACCGCGGCGGTCGCGGCCGCCGTCCGTCAGGCGTTGCTGGTTACCGGCAGTCCGAGCTTCGTCGTGCTGGCCGGCACGGCCTTGTTCACCCTGGGCTTCCTGACCGCGGTGCTCTATCTCTACCCCGAGGCCGTCGGGGTGTACGGCCGGGGCGCGGCCAGGATGCTGGCCGAGACGCTGACCAACCGGCACTGGGGGCGTGACGTCACCTGGATCGACCGGGTCTCGGGCCTGCTGACCCGCCGCTGGGTGGGCGAGGCGAACACCCCCTGACCGTCGCCGTCACGCGCCAGGAGCGCGCGGTTGGCCTGGGGCTCAGCGCCCTGGGCCTGGTCGCGATCGCGATCCTGACCCTCCGCCCCAGTCCGACGCAGGCGGCCGCGTCCGCCGCCACCCCCCTGCTCTGCCTGGTGTGCGGGAACAACGGCGGAGTGGACGTCTTCCTCAATCTCCTCCTCTTTGCGCCACTCGGTGCCGGCCTTCGGCTGGCGGGGTGGCGCTGGCGATCGGTCGTCGCCGCCGCGGCGCTGGTGTCCTTCGCGGTGGAGCTCCTGCAGTTCACCGTGGTGACCGGCCGTGATGCCAGCCTGAGCGACCTGGTCACCAACACGACGGGCGCGGCGGTGGCCGCCGCCCTGGCCGCGCGCTGGCGCGCGATCGCGCTGCCCTCGCCCCGGGCCGCGGCAAGGCTTTTCGCCCTATGGTCGGTCCTCTGGATCGGGACGCTCACCTTGACCGTCTGGCTGCAGGATCCCCGGGGCCTGCGCGGCCCCCTCCGCAGCGGTTGGCCGGACATGGCATCAGCCGCCGCCTGGCGGTATGCCGGACGCGTCCTGGAGGCCCGGGTCAACGGCGTGGTCATGCCGCGAGGGGAGGCGCCTCCCGACCGCGCGGCGCTCCGCTTATCGCTGGACCGGGGCGAAGCCACGATCGAGCTGCACGCGCTCTCCGGGCCACCGACCCAGGACCTGGTCTTTCTGTACTACCTGCAGGTCCGGCATACCCCGGTCCTGGCCTTCGGGCAGTACGGCCGGGACGCGGTGCTGGTGGTGCCCTCACGGGCGCAGCGGCTCAGACTCTGGTCGCCGACGATCCAGCTCCGCGACGCGTTTCCTCCCGACGCCGGCATTCCGGTGACGCTGCGCGGTGCGCTCCGCGACGGGCGGCTCCGGCTCAGCGTGAGCTGGGGCGGGAGGGTGCGGCAGACCGGCATGCAGCTGAGGCCGACTCAGGGATGGCTCGCGGTACCGCCGCTGAAGTTCGTGCTCGGACGGAGCGTCCGGCTGATCACCGCCCTCTGGGTCGGCGCGCTGGTGTTTCCGCTGGGCTATTGGGCGGCCTGGCTGCCACGACGTCGGGTAGCGGTCGTCCTCCTGACCGCGGTGGTGACGGCGGGACTGCTCGGGTTCCCCGCGCTGACCCGGTCGGCGCCAAGCCACTGGACGGAGTGGACGGCCGCCCTCACGGCCGCCG
This sequence comes from Gemmatimonadales bacterium, assembly GCA_036566145.1. Taxonomy (GTDB): domain Bacteria; phylum Gemmatimonadota; class Gemmatimonadetes; order Gemmatimonadales; family GWC2-71-9; genus CAVVWJ01. Next base: position 463 of record DATCWW010000255.1, on the reverse strand, counting down.
CGCTCGGCTGGGCCGGGTCTCGATTCGCGGCTTATCTTCAAGGCCGATGCGCCTCTCCTTCAATCAGCGGATCCTCCTGATCCTGATCTGTCTCGGCGCGCTGCCAACCGCGCTGGCGATCCTGGGCTGGGGCCTCACCATCCGCTCGACCACACCGGCGGCCGGGCCGGCGCAGGCGTTGGAGGAAGTCGGGGCGACGGGCCGTGCCCTGCTGGAGACTCTCGACTCGACCCGCCTCGACTCCGCCGAGCGTGCGGCGCTGGCGGCCCACGCCAGCCGGCTCAACGCGGCGCTGGGCCAGTTCCAGCGGGCCGAGGCGTTCGGCCGCTACTACTACGCCGGACTCGGCCTGGTGGTGTTCCTGGTGGGGGCGGCCTTTCTGTATGCCTCGGTCCGCCTGGGTGGACACCTCTCACGCCAGCTCAGCCGGCCGATCGAGGAGCTCATCGGCTGGACGGGCCAC
>DATCWW010000244.1:0-4503 GCA_036566145.1 Gemmatimonadales bacterium | reverse complement strand
CGCCGCCACCACCGCCACCACCCATCGCCCGCGAACCTCCTCCGCCGCCGCCACCGCCACCACTGCTCCATCCACCGCCGCCACCCCCGCCCCCACCACCGGATGAACGACGACCGCCGCTGTAGTCTCCGCCGGACGCTTGCTGTCCGCCGCCGGATGCTTGGCGGCCGCCACCACCGTAATCACCGCCTGAGGCCCGGCGGCCACTATCGGAATTACCACCCGACGGCCGGCCTTGGGAGTCGCCACCCGAAGCCCGCCGGCCGCCGTCGTAGTCGCTCGAGCCGCCGCGGTTGTCGGAGTCGCCGCCGGACGCCCGCCTCGCACCGTCGTCACTACCGCTGCTTCGAGACGGAGAGGCGACCCGCTCGGGGCTGAAGTCGCCGGCCGCGTCGTAACCATCGCGAGAGTATGCCCGGCGAGCGACGATCTCGGTTCCCTGGCCGCCGGTCTGGCCGCGGCCCGCCTGGCCGACGTCCGTGCTCCGCCGGGGGCTCACGTCGACAGGCCAGCTGTTGCGGTCGACAACTGCAGGACTCTCGACACGGGCCACGTCGACGGGACGTGCGCGCCGAGCTTCGACGCTGCCCGGAGTCTCGACCCGGTGACGGTCCACGGAGGGAGTCGGATGGTCCTGGCTACGGGTACTGCGCCGTCCCTCGGTGCCGGTATTGCCACGAGCCTCGGTGCCCGTATTGCCCCGGGCCTCACCGCGGGTGCTGCGACGAGCCTCGCGCTGCCCGGCCGGCTCGGCGGAGGTTGCCCGCCTGCTTCCGGTAGTCGAGTGGTCCGCCGCATTATCCGCCACCGACGTCCGCGAGTCCACGGTGCGGCGCAGCGGAGAATTGACCTCCGCCCCGGCAACCCGCCGTCCCGGTGGAGTGTAGACGGTGTTGTCCGAACGGAAGGTGTAGCGTCGGTCGCGGTAATCAGCGTTGACGCCCTGGCCTCCGCTGACACCCCGGAACCCGTTGGCGGTCTGATATCCGCGGTAGCGATAGTTGTCCAGCGGGTTCACCCGCGGATAGTAGCGGCTCCGATAGTAGGGACCGCCGCCGTAGTAGTAGCCGTGATAGGGATAGTACCCGTAATTGTGGTAATGACCGTACGGGTAGTAGCCGTAGTACGGGTAATAGGCGTAGCCGTAATAGGGGTAGTAGCCGTAGTAGGGAGTCGCGTACGGATACCAATAGGCCGGGTAGTACGGGTAATAGGGATACCGGTACGGGTACCCGAAGGAGAACCCGAACGAGATGCCGCTGCAGCACCAGCTGCTGCCGTAATAGACCGAGGCGTAGGAGGAGTTGTCGTAGTAGCCGGACGACGCGTAGACGTGCTCGATCACGTCGTAGCCGAGCAGATCGTAGTCGAAGCTGCCCTGGGCCATCTTACGGACCAGCTCGGTGACATCGCTCTCCGGGTCCTCCGGCAGTCGGTTCGGCGCGATCGTCTTGTAGTCCCAGTGATCGCCCACCACGAAATCGTCGAACCGGAAGGCCGACTTCGAGACCGCCGCGTAGATGGTCCCGTGGCCGGTCCGGTTGTCGACGTCGAAGGTCTCCCGACCCCCTCGGCCTCGAACCTCGTACTTCTTGCCGCCGCGGATGAAGTTGTCGTCGGTGGGATCCACCGGGAACACCACGCGCAGGTGGCCGTCCGGGTCCACGTGCAGGACGAGCAGATAGCCGTCCTCCAGGGTCTGCACCTGCACTCTTCCCTGGTCCCCGGGGAAGAACCGCCGGTCGTTGTTGAGCCAGATCTGGATCGCGGGAACGCTCGGGGGCGTGGCGGCCGGCTGACCGGGCACCGCGGCGAACAGGAGCGGAAGAAGAAGGGCGGGGTACATGGTTGCCTCCCCAGACTACCACTGTTACCGGCTGGAACCTCCAACGGGACCGCTAGTTAGCCAGCAATCCCGAGCACGCGAACCGCGTGCCAGCCGTAACACGCTTGATAATACAACACTTAGCGATCGGACCGGGTTCCCCGCGTCCCCCAGGGAGGACATCTGTCCTGACGGTGAGGACACTCAGGGCGAGCGGTGCCAGTACATGCGCATCTCGCTGATCAGTCCAGCCTCGGTCTCGCAGAAGATCGCCCCACGGGCATCCACCAACTCGCCGGTTCGCTTCCGCCGGAACACGCACTTGAACTCGGTCGAGAACCAGGGGCCGGCACCGTAGATCTCCCCCGACGAGAAGACAATCTCCGACTGGTGCAGCGGAACGTCCAGCCAGTAGCGGCGGATGGCCTCGACGCCCCGGAGCGGCTCGGCAAAGGGTGTCTCCACGAACACCGCTCCAGGGGCGTATACAGCCATGAGTTGATCGATGTTGGGACGGGACCAGCCCCGCCCGAACGTATCGATCAGGGCGCGGCCAAGGGTTCGAATGTCGGCTGGGGGAGCCGGGGCCAGGGAGGTGGAGGGGACCGGGTCGGACATAGCATCAACTATACAGCAGAAATCGCCACCCGGCGGCGGGAGCTAGCGCGGCTCTCCCGTGAGCCGTTTCAGCGCCTCCCGGGCCTCCTCGACCCGACCCTGAAGGGGAGGGTCCGCCTTGTCCCAGAGGCGGATGAAGCGGCCGTAGGCGAACGCGGCGGAGTCGCGCTGGCCCGCCGCCTCGTAGGCCCGGCCGAGAGCCAGGTAGCCGAGGGGACGCACCAGCGGCTCCTGAGGGAAGGCGTGGGAGAGTCGGTCGATGCCCACTTGGCGGGTGTCGGCATCGCCCGACCCGGCCTGGGCAAGCGCCAGCTCGAAACGATCCCAGCCCAGCGCGCCGGCGAAGCCGGGCCTCGCGGCGAGCCGGATGCCGTCCTCCATCCGGCGGATACCCGACGTGGAATCGCCGGCCAGAATGGTGAGGTAACCCTGCGCGGCCATCGCCTGACCCCTGCCCTGGTCATCCAGGGATGGGTCTCCCCCGGAGAGCAGCGCGTCGATACCGCGACGGGCCTCCGCCGGCCGGCCCCTGATCAAGTGCATCATCGCAGCCGCGTAGTCGTGCCGGGGGCCGGCGGGGATCGTCGTCAACACGGTGTCGAGCCAGCCGCGATCGTAGTCCGCCGGCGCGAGACCCAGTGCCATCGGCCAGCCGAGCAGCACCGGAGCGTCCCCGGGGCTCTCCGCGCGAACGGTGTCGGCCAGCGCGCGCGCCCGGACCATCTGTCCCAGGCCGGCGTAGATCTTGGCCGTCTCCCGCAACGCCTCCGCGCGCTCCACCTGGCTGGGCGACACGGTGGCGACGCCCCAGCGAAAGCGCTGGACGATCGTGTCGCTCGTCGCGGCCGGGTCGGCATAAAGTCCGTACAGTCCGTTGAAGAGCTCAGCTATGTCGTGCCCGCGCAGCGACCGCACGGCGGAGTCGGGCGGCGGCGGTCCCCAGACCGAGCGGGCCAGCGTGCGCCAGACCCTTCCCCGCTCGGGAGCGCTCCGCTCGATCACTCCGAGGTAGCGGCGGAACCGGGCTGTGTCGCCGGTGCTCAGGGTCAGCTCGATCGGGTGGATCAGGGCCGGAACCAGGCCCGAGTCCCCGTGCACGACGCTGTCGAAGGCCGCGCTGATGGTGTCCGGCGCAGCGCCGGTGTACTCGCGGGTGTGAAAGAGCGCTTCGCCGAGCAGGTACCAGCCATCCAGGTCGTCCGGGTACTGCTTGAGGAAGCTGTGGAACGAATCCACGGCCGCTGGCTTGCCCTGGTCGAACAAGCGGTAGCCGACCAGCAGCCGCCGCTCCCGGGGCTGCAGCCGCTTGGCGAAGCGGGTGCCGGCGGCCGACGCGTCGAGCGACGCGGTGCTGCCGTAGCCGCCGGTCCAGCCATAGGTCAGGGCGCGGCGGAAGTGGGCCAGCGCGAAGGTGGAATCCACCTCCACCGCCCGGTTGTAGGCCTGCTCGGCGGAGTCGAAAGCCAGCCGGCGGTAGTACTGCTCTCCCTGGAGGAACGCGCGGAGGGCGGCGATCGAATCGGTGGTCTGCGAGGCGAGGCGCACCGCGGGGAGCGGCTCGCGCGAGCGCCAGACGTCGCGCAGCAGCGCCAGGCTCAGCCGGTCCACCAGCGTGAGCACGCTGTCCACCGGACCGTCCACCTGCGCCCGGCCGAGCCGCTCGCCATCGATGGAGTAGAAGTCGGCCGCCAGGCGCACCCGGTCGCCGGTCCCCACGGCGCTCCCCAGCACCACCGAGCCGGCGCCGAGCCGCCGTCCCAGACGGATGGCTTCATCCAGCCCGCCCGCGTCGCGGCCGGCCTTCGGGGCGTCGCGCAGCACGGTCCGCGGATCCACCGCCCGGATGCCGCCAACGCCGGAGAGGTTGGTGGACAGCAGGTCCACCATCCCTTCCCGCAGGTACGCCACACCGGGCCCCGAGGTGCTGAAGGGCAGAACGGCCAGGTTTTCGGCGGCCGGCTCGACCGCGTGGCGGCCGAAGCGGGTGCCCAGCCAGGCGCCCGCACCGGCGGCTACGGCCGCGATGAACGCACCCAGCAGCACGGCCCGCCGACGGACCC
>DATCWW010000240.1:0-4623 GCA_036566145.1 Gemmatimonadales bacterium | reverse complement strand
CGCCGCGACCGAGACCGAGATGAAAGAGAAGAAGGACCGGGTCGAGGACGCGCTGCACGCGACTCGCGCCGCGGTCGAAGAGGGCATCGTGCCGGGCGGCGGTGTCGCGCTGCTCCGGGCGCAGTCGGTGCTGGACCGGGTGAAGGGCACCGAGGACGAGAAGATTGGCGTCGAGATCGTCCGCAAGGCGATCGAAGAGCCGATCCGGATGATCGTGCAGAACGCCGGCGCCGAAGGCTCCATCATCGTCGCCAAGATCCGGGAGTCCAAGGACAAGAACTTCGGCTACAACGCCGCGACCGACGTGTACGAAGACCTGGTCAAGGCGGGCGTCATCGATCCCACCAAGGTGACCCGGACCGCATTGCAGAACGCGGCTTCGATCGCCGGCCTGCTGCTCACCACCGAGTGCGTGGTGGTGGAGAAGAAGGAAGACAAGCCCGCCCCGGCCGCGCCTCCGGGCGGCGGCATGGGTGGGATGTACTGAGATCGGCTGAGCTCAGGGGGTCGCGAAAGTGACCCCCTGAGTGCAAGGGGAAGCGCCTCGGACGGGACGTCCGGGGCGCTTTTCGCTGCCCTCGCCTTGCCTGCGCCGTTCTCCCGGCCGTGGCCGACCTCGTCCTCAGCTCCTGCCCCTCGGACATCGAACAGGCCCTCCGGAAGGTCTCGGCCGCAGATGAACGCAGATAAACGAAAAGAATATTGACGGGTGGTAGTGCCGCAGCGTCCGAGAACACCCCACCAACCTGGCGCTTCGGTCATCGTCTGCGTTCATCTGCGGCCCTCTCTTTGGGGGGAGGGCGAGAAGGCGAGGCCAAGATCCCCCGGTGAGAACGGATTTGCGAGCGGCGCGTCTGACAGGTAGGTCCAAGCAGGCCGCCCTGCCGCCCCGCGCGGCCCATACCGTTCCCGGAGGAGGTTGCCGTGTCCCACTCGTCGCGCCGTGGTGCGCTCGGTCTCGTGCTGCTCGCCCTGAGCGCCGCCGCCACGCCCGCCGCTGCCCAGCGGCTGTCCCTCTCGCCCACCATCGGCGTCTACATCCCCACCACCGAGCTGGTGAAGGCCGCGAACGGGGAGTCCTTCAAGCAGGAGGTCGGGTTGGCAGTGGGCGGCCGTCTGGGGATCACCATCAGCCCCCGGTTCGGAGTGGAGACTTCGGTGAGCTACGTGCCGAGTGATCTCCATTTCAACCTGGAGAACGGGACGACGACCAAGACCGATGCCAACCTGCTCTTCGGCACCGCCCGCGCCACGGTGCACGCGATCCCCATGACCGAGCCGGTCTGGCTCACCCTGAACGGCGGCGTGAGCCTGGTGAAGCGCGGCGGCACCGCCTATGAGAATGTGGAGGACCCCACCGACGTCGGCGGCGTGGTCGGCGCCACCGTCGGGTTCCGGCTCGGCAGCGCGCTGAGCTTCTATGTGGCGGCCGACGACTACATCTACGGCAGCCGGTTCGACGCCGCTGCCGAGGGCGACGAGACGAAGACCCAGAACGACGTGCAGCTCGCGGTCGGGTTCGGGTTCCCGGTCGGTCGCTGAGCCCCGAGCTCACGGTCTTGGTGGTCGCGGACCGGGTCATTAAACTGAGACCCGGTCCGCTTTCGTTATGGCGCAGGGGGGATTCGTGAGACTGGTCTGGATCGTCGCGGCGTTTCTGCTCGGAGCGCCCGCGCTGGCGGCGGCCCAACAGCCGGCCATCCTCGGCACCTGGAAGTTCGATCTCAAGCAGGGCCCTAAGAAGGAAGGGCCCCGGATCGTGATCGTCCGGGCCGACAGCAGCGCGAGCTATGGCGCCGAGACGGTGCGCTGGCGCCTGGTGGGGGACAGCTTGGCGCTTGCCCTCGGCGGGGAATGGGTCAACTATCGGCTCAAGCTCAAGGGCAGGCGGTTGACCCTGTCGGGCGGCGACCTGACCGAGCCCGTCACCTTCGACTTCGTGGGACCGCCGTCGGCGCGGCCGGACACCATCCCGGTGCCGCCCGACCCCGATACCGAGCCCTCCTGAGACCCGCCCCTTAAAGCGCCAGTCGGAGCTGCGCCCCTCCCGGGGGCCCGATCGCGATCGGGCCCAGCGGCTCATCCTGATCGGCGATGTGCAGGACCCCACCGAAACCCACCCGCCTGAGCGCGGGCCCCACCGTCGCCCGCGCGTCGTCCGCCGAATTGCACTGACGGCTGAGGTGAGCCAGGACCACGACGCCGAGCCCCGGATGGTGCAGCTCGGCCAGGAGCTCGGCCGCGGCCCGGTTGGAGAGATGCCCGCTCGAGCCGGCGATTCGCCGCTGCACCACCGGCGGGTAGCTGCTGGTGCGGAGCAGTACGTCGTCGTGGTTGGCCTCCAGCACGATCGCACTGAGCTCCCGGAGCAGGTACCGCACCGCGGCGGTGGGCCGGCCGAGGTCGTAGGCCACCCCGACCTTGGCTCCGTCGCCGGCCTCGACCGCCACCGCCAGCGGCTCCGCCGCGTCGTGGCTGGTGGGGCAGGCGCTCACCCGGAACGGTCCCAGCTCCACGCTGCCGCAGAACCCCAGGGCGCGATGCTCCGCGGCACCCATCCTCGGCTCGAGCCGGCTCCAGGTGCCTGCGGCGGTGACCACCGGAGTACCGAGCCGGCGCGCCAGGCGGGCGGCGCCGCGGGCGTGGTCGCCGTGCTCGTGGGTCAACACAATACCGCCGACGTGCTCCAGCGCGAGTCCGGTGCGCTCCGCCCGCCGCTCGATCTCCCGAGCGCTGAACCCGGCGTCGATGAGCACCGCGACCCCGTCGAGCTCCACGGCGCAGCAGTTCCCTCGCGAGCCCGAGCCCAGCACGAAGAGCGTGCTCATCCCCGGGTAGCTCGCCGGTAGGTCTGCCGCAGGGAATCGCGGCGGGTCTCGGTCCACTCGACATTCCGGCGCGCGAGCACGCGCTCGGCCACGGTGAGGAACCCATCCTCCGTCATCCGCTGTCCCGTCGTCCCCCACGCGAACGGCGGCATGTACTTGGGCGGGGTGACGGAGCCGAAGACGCTCGCGCCCGCCGAGATCACCGATCCCGTCGCCAGCATGGTGCCGATCGCGGTCTTCGCGTGATCGCCGAAGAGGGTGCCGAGGTTGAGCCGGCCGGTCGCGAGGCGGTGTGCGGCGACGTCGAGGCGGACTTCGCCGTAGGTGTTCTTCAGATTCGAGGTCGTGGTTCCCGCGCCCAGATTCACCCAGTGCCCCACCACGCTGTGGCCCACGAAGCCGTCGTGGGCCTTGTTGCCGTAGCCCAGGAATACGCTCGCCGATACCTCGCCGCGGACCCGGCATTCGGGCCCGAACACCGAGCCGCGGAGGAATCCCCCCAGGAGCCGGGTACCCGGGCCTGCGTAGAGCGGGCCCTCCAGCCGGGTGCCGTGACGGACCTCGACGCCTTCGTCCAGCACGACGGGGCCGTGACGCACATCGAAGACCACGCCGGGCTCGACCGCGGCGTTGAGGCAGATCACGTCGCCGGGATCGCCCAGCACGAGGCTTCCCTCGGGCACGGGTTGGCGTGGCGCGGTGCGGAAATCGGCGCAGTCCTCCGCCAGGAGCCGCTCCAACGCCGTGATCAGGTCCCAGGTGCCGCGGAGGCGGATGCCGTCGATCTCGGCCGCGGGACCACTGTCGCCGGGACCCTTCCACGCCGAGCCCGCCGGGACGACCCAGCCGACCGTGGTGCCGTGGTGCACCAGGCGTCGGACGCCCGCCTCGACAGTGATCGCGGCGCCGCCCGGCGCAAACCAGGATGCGGCCACGACCGCCGGGCCTTCCACCCGGCCCGGGGCCCGGCTCGGTGGCTCGTCCAGCTCGCTGAACCCCGCCACATGAGCGCCCAGGATCGCGGTCGCGTCCTGCTGCAGCGCCGCCTCCCACCGCTCCCGGATCCGCCAGATCCCGGCCCGGAGCTCCGCCACCGGTCGCACACCCGCGAACGGCGCCCAGGCGGGCTCGGCGGCGTCGGGCTCGAGCAGGTAGAGCGCCGTCATCCGCCCCCACCCCCGGCTCCGCCCACATCCCGGATCGCGGGCGGGAGGGCGTCCAGGAGCTGCTTCATCGCGGCGGCGCGCTCGGTGGGCATCACCAGAATGCGCCTGTTCGCGTGGACGACGACGAGGTCCTGAACCCCGAACAGCACCACCGGATCGCCGTCGCTCCAGACCACCGAGTCCTGGGTGTCGTGCAATACCGCCTCGCCCACCACGACATTGCCGTTCGCGTCCTTGGGACGCACCCGGGTGAGCGCCTGCCAGGTGCCCACGTCGTCCCAGGCGAACGCGCCCGGCACGACCGCGACGGCGCTGCTCCGCTCCAGCACGCCCACATCGATCGAGATCGGCGTGAGCGTGGCGAAGAACCGCTCGACGTCGCCGGCGGCGAGGGCCGGCAGCGCCGGTGCCACCTCGGGAGTGTGCGCCTCGGTCTCGGCGAGAAGCCGGTCGGCGGTCCAGGCGAAGAGCCCGCTGTTCCAGAGCGCGCCCGCGGCCATCAGATCGAGCGCCGTGGCCGCGTCCGGTTTTTCGGAGAAGCGGGCCACGGTGCGCGCATCACCATCGAGCGGCGCGCCGGGCACGATGTACCCGAAGCCCGTCTCGGGTCGTGAAGGCACCATGCCGAC
>DATCWW010000235.1:0-9073 GCA_036566145.1 Gemmatimonadales bacterium | reverse complement strand
TGGTCCTGGCGCGCGAGGCGGCCGCGGACGGCGCCCGGATCGCGATCTGTGGCCGTGACCCGGAGGCGCTGGCGCGGGCGGCCGAAGCCCTCCGCCGGATCGGGGCCCGGGTGCTGACGGTCGAATGCGACGTCACCGATCCTGCCGCCGTTCGGCGCATGGTGGAGGAGGTAGTCGCGCGCCTCGGCCCGGTGGACATGCTGATCAACAATGCCGGCGTGATCGAGGTGGGCCCGGCGGAGACGATGGCGCTGGCCGACTACGAGGAGGCCATGGCCACCAACTTCTGGGGCGTGCTCTATCCCGTGCTCGAGGTGCTGCCGGGAATGCGGGCGCGGGGGGACGGGCGGATCGTCAACATCACCTCGTTCGGCGGCAAGCTGGGGGTGCCGCACCTGGTACCGTACAGCGCCAGCAAGTTCGCCGCGCTGGGGCTTTCGCAGGGACTACGAGCCGAGCTCGCGGCCGACGGCGTCGCGGTGACGGCGGCCGTCCCGGGCCTCATCCGGACCGGCAGCCCGCGCAACGCGATCTTCCGCGGACGGCACCGGGCCGAGTATGCCTGGTTCAGCATCGCGGACTCGCTCCCCGGCCTCTCGGTGAGCGCGGAGACCGCCGCGACACGGATCCTGGCCGCGGCCCGCCGAGGTGACGCGGAGGTCCTCTTCCCGGTAATGGCCCGGGTGGCCGCGATCGCCCAGGCCGCGGCCCCCAATCTGACCGCCCGCCTGCTGGCGGGGGTCAATCGCCTTCTGCCTCGGGCGCCGTCCGGCCGTACCGGACGCCGCCGGGGCGCCGAGAGCCAGTCGCCACTGTCGCCGTCTCTGCTGACCAGGCTGGGCGACCGCGCGGCGCGACAATACAACCAGTTCGCGCCCGAGGAAGGGCGTGCCTGACCGCCACGGCGGCGGGGGATCAGGAGCGGACATGACCGTGACGTACAACGGTATCGGACGGATCGACGAGTGGGAGCCTCTCCACCCGCCCGACAGGGACGCGGGAGTCAACGTGGGGACGGCGGAGCGCTGGATCTCGGGTGTGGCGGCCGCGGCGCTGGCCGCGTTCGCGATCCGGCGGGGCCGTGGCGGGCTGCATGAGGCCGCGTTGCCGTTGGCTGGCGTGCTGCTCGGGCGGGCGGTCACCGGACGCTGCCCGGTGAACCAGGCGATCGGACGCAACTCCGCTCGCGACCGGGCGAGCCCGGGAGCGAGCCTCGGTCGGGGCGAAGGGCTGCGGGTCGAGCAGACGGTACGGATCGGGCGCTCGGCGGAGGAGCTGTACCGGTTCTGGCGCAACCTGGAGAACCTGCCGCGCTTCATGGATCATCTGGAATCCGTCCGCGTGCTGGACGAGCAACGCTCCCACTGGGTGGCCCGCGGCCCGGCCGGCTCCCGGGTCGAGTGGGATGCGGAGATCCACAACGACGTCCCGGGGCAGCTCCTCGCCTGGCGGTCGCTGCCCGGCGCGGAGGTGGGCCACGCGGGCTCGGTCCACTTCGAGCCCGACGTCGGTGACTTCACGCTGGTGCGGGTGATTCTCCGCTACGATCCTCCGGGGGGACGGCTCGGGGCCGGCGTCGCCCGCCTGTTCGGGGAGGATCCCGATACCCAGGTGGCGGACGACCTGCGCCGGTTCAAGCAGGTGATGGAAGCGGGGGACGCCTCACCTGCCACGCCGGATGGCCATTCCTAGTCGCGCTCCCACACTCTAGAAGAGGAACTCGAACCCGAGTCGCGCCAGCCGAGGGGTTCCGTAGGCGAACACCGGCTGGAGGTAGTCCCTCGCGGCCGCGAGGTACAGCGGGAAGAGCTCCGACCGGCCTTCGACGAATCCGTTCCGGTCCAGATCGGCCGCTTCGCGGTAACGGGCCGACTCGTATGGGATGGCCTCGGGGTGAGCCTGGTAGGCCTGCTCCGCGTTACGCTCGACCGTAGCCGAATCGGGGGCGGGCTGACCGATGTCGCGCCGAACAGCTACCACGTTCTGGCGGTTGAGCAGGTTCCTGACGTCCAGGTAGACCCCACCCATTTTCCCGCCCAGCCGCAGGGAGCGGCGGATGAGCAGGTCCAACGTCTGCGTGCTCGGCAGGCGGGAGCCGTTCGGCGTGCCGACGAGAACTACGCCCGTGCTGTCGGTCCGGGAGTAGGGCAGCCCGCTGGCGAGGCGAAAGATCATCGCAGCCTCGAGCCCCGCCAGCGGGCGCACGCGGCCGACCCGGGGGCCGGCGTTGTCGTTCACCCGCCCGCGGAGGATGGCGGTGACCGTGTGACGCTGGTCGAAGTCGAGCGGGAACTCCGCCCGCGCCGGGACGATGGTATCGCCGGTGCTGGGATCGATCGTGATGAAGCGGCTGATGAGGAACGGATCGGTCGCGGTCGCCTCGGCCGACTGGAGGGTGTAGGCCACGCGCACCCCGATGCCGTCGGTCATCTCCTTCTCGAACAGCACTTCGGCGCCCTCGACCGTACCCGCATCGGCATTGCCGAAGATGGTGCTGTCCGGATCCACCCCGATCGGCACCGAGGCCACCAGCCCATCGAGGCGCTTGTGATACGCGCCGATCCGGATCGCGAGGCCGGGGCGAGGCCGGATCCGGACGCTCAGCTCGTACTGGGTGGCTTCCTCGAAGCCCAGGTCGGGATTCCCCCGGCGGAAGCGCCCGGTGCGCGTGGTGTCGTCGAACGCCGCATCCACCAGGAACTGATAGTCGGGGGCCTGATTGAACCGGCCGAAGCTGGCCACGACCGTGGCGCCTTGGAGTACCGTGCTCACCGCGAATCGCGGGCTCAGCTCCGAGCGTGAGCCCCGCGACTCGCCCGGCAGATCGCTGCCGGGGTCGAACTGGTCCCAGCGCAGGCCTCCGGTGATCGCGATGTCTTCGATGCGTACCTGCGCTTCGGCGTAGGCGGAGGTGCCGGCGGGGCTGAAGGCCGATCGGGCGGGCAGGGGAACGGTGTCGGCCGCGGGCAGGTAGCCCAGGACCCGTTGATAACTGCGCACCTGCTGGGCCACGTGCTGGGCGCCGAAGTAGAGGTCAACCCGCCGAAGCCCGTAGAGGGCGTCCACCTGGAGACGGGTTTCCCCGAACCGGTTGTAGGCCAGATTCCCCTGCGAGCCCCCGGACAGGAAGAACGCCGGCACTCCCCAGGGAGAACGGAAGCTCTCGCTGGGCCGACTCAGTCCGGCGATCGGCGCGGTGGAGGGATCGAGCGCCTTGGCCTGGTCTTCGCCGATGAAGTGGAACCGGGAGCCGGTGAGCGCGCCGAGGGTGTAGTCCGGCTGCTCGACCAGCTCGCCCCGGAAGAACTCACGGACGTACCGGCTCCCCCGGACGTCCACCGACAGCGGCCGCCTCGCTCGCGGCCCGCTGGTCCACTGCACATGGCCGGTGAAGAGGTTGCCCTGCAGCCGCTGGGCCGGAGCGAAGTCCGGTTCGTACTTGTAGAGCGGATCGTAGAGGAGGCGCTGGTCCTCGGAGTGGAGGCCCATGGCGCGCACGGTGACGCGCTCGCCGACGGGCACCACGACCTTGCCGACGCCGGTCCACTGCTCGGCGCTGTTGTGCGGCAGCGGGTAAGGCGTCGCGGTGCGAGGATCCGCCGGATTCTCGGGGCTCGGAGCGTTCACGGCGTCGAAATCCATTCGGCCGTTCACGTCCAGCGCCCCGATCACGCCCACTCGGCCCGCGACCGGTCCGCCCGCCCGGACGATGAAACGATCCAGTCCGCGATCCAGGTTGCCGGCAAAGGGGCGGTCGGTCTCGTAGGCGGCGCGTCCTTCCCAGCGGTCGCCGGGATCGAGCGTCACCACGTTGACCAGCCCCGAGAGCGCCTGTCCGTATCGGGCGGAGAAGCTGTTGGTAATGAGGGAGGTCTCGCTCAACAGGTCGGGGGGCACCTGCAGTCCCAGGGCGCCGTTCGAGGCGTCGAGCTGGTTCTTGACCCCGAGACCGTCGAGGATGAACGACTCCTCGCCCAGCCTCCCCCCGCGATAGCTGGTTCCCACCGCGCCGGCCGAGAGGGCGATCGCCTCGCCCACGCTGCTCACCGGCAGCTGGCGGAGCTCGACGGCGGTGAACTTCTGCTCGGAGCTGGTCGCGAGCGGGTCGAGGACCGCGTCGTAGGGGGCGCTCACCACGACCGGCTCGAGCTCCTGCGGGTTGCTCTCCAGCGCGAAGGTCACCGCCACGGACGTGCCGCCCGGCACCTGCACGCTGTCGAGCACCACGCCGCGGTAGCCGATCAGCCGCGCCGCCACCTGATGCCACCCCGCGCGCACCGACCGGATGCGGAAGGCGCCGGCGGTATCGCTCACGCCTCCCGCTCGCCCATCCACCAGGATCTCCACGCCCGGCAGCGGCCGATCGGTGCCGGCCACCGACGTGCGCCCGGTAATGGCGCCCTCGGCCTGAGCCGTGAGCCCCGGCGCCAGGGCGGCGGACGCGCCGCAGAGCAGGGCCAGACTGACCAGGGCTCGTCCGAATCGAAGGGGTTCTACGTAAGGCGTCGGGCAGGACCGGTCGGCACGACCGGCAGCGGCGGGTGTGGTCCACCTGCGTGGGATCGGCATCGATGCTCGATTGGTGGGTCCGAACCTGAAACCGGCGGGAATCGTCGGGGGGACGTCGCAGCCGTTTCCTTCCGCACACCGGGTGTCCGGTTGTGGGATTCAGCGGTCCCGGCTCCGAACACCGGACCGCGGGGACGAGCCTGAGGCGTTTCGGGCAAGTTCTGCCCGAGCAACGACTTGGCCGACGGGGACGGGTTGGCACGCGACTCGCCTCAGAACAGGCGGACTCAAGGGAAGGATTTCGCGTGGACATTCCCCGTGCACCGGCTCGCCGGGGCCGCAAGCAGCTCCTCTATGGCGGCCTCGCCGTTCTCGGATTGGCGCTGGCCACGGCGGGCCTCCGGAGCCTCAAGCCGGCGGCGCCGAGCGTGGACCGGGCGGCGGTCTGGATCGACTCGGTCCAGCGAGGGCCGCTGCTGATCGAGGTGCGCGGCCCCGGCACGCTGGTGCCCGAGCGGGTGCGCTGGATCTCGGCCGTGACGGCGGGGCGGGTGGAGAAGCGGCTGGCGGAGCCGGGCCAGGAGGTGAATCCGGACACCGAGCTGCTGGAGCTGAGCAACCCGGACGTGCAGCTCGAGGCCCTCGAGTCGGAGCGGCAGCTCACGGTAGCCCAGGGCGATCGGGTCAACATGCGCACGTCGCTGGAGACCACCCGGCTCAATCAGGAAGGGAACGTCGCGGCCGCCAAATCGGCCTACCTCGACGCCCAGCGCAATGCCGAGGCCTCCAGTGATCTGGCCCGCAAGGAGCTGATCTCGTCGATGGAGGCGAGCCGGGCGCAGGACCGGGTGGTGGAGCTGCAGACCCGCTACGAAGTAGAGGAAAAGCGACTGGCCGTCATGACCGAGGCGACCGACTCCCAGCTGCGGTTGCAGGACGCCCAGGTGTCGCGGCTCCGCGCCGTCGTCGACTTCCAGCGCGAGCGGATCCGCAGCATGAAGGTCATGGCCGGGGCCCACGGCGTCCTGCAGGAGCTGCCGCTCGAGGTGGGCCAGTGGGCCCAGAGCGGCGCGGTCCTCGCGCGGCTGGTGGAGCCCGGCCGGCTCAAGGCGGTCCTCCGGATTCCGGAGACCCAGGCCAAGGATCTGACGATTGGCCAACCCGCCGCCATCGATACCCGCAACGGCATCGTGAAGGGGGCCGTCGTCCGCATCGATCCCGCGGTCCAGAACGGCACGGTTACCGTGGACGTCCGCCTGGAAGGCGAGATGCCGCGCGGGGCCCGGCCCGATCTCTCGGTGGATGGAACGATCCAGGTCGAGCGACTCGATAACGTGCTGCACGTCGGCCGGCCCGCCTACGGGCAGGCCAACAGCACGGTCGGGCTGTTCAAGCTCGCGGCCGACGGCCGCGAGGCGACGCGGGTCAACGTCCGCCTCGGGCGGACGTCGGTCAACACGGTGGAAGTGCTCGGCGGACTGCAGCCGGGCGAAAAGGTGATCATCTCGGACATGTCCCGCTGGGATGGCGTGGACCGGGTCCGCGTGGAATGAGCGCGGCGCTGTCAGCTCCGGTTGTCGGCGGCCAGGCGGCACCATTCACCGGACGTGACCAACGCCGGACCTGTTCGACCCGTCTAAGTCCCGATGGCCGGCAGCTGGCAGCGCCGCTTCTTCTCTCGTCACTCTCACATCCGACACGGACACCCTCATGGCCGACTCCCTGATCCGGCTCGAAGGCATCAAGAAGGTCTTCTACACCGACGAGGTGGAGACCCATGCGCTCTCCGACATCCACCTCGACATCCGGCACGGGGAATACGTCGCCATCGCCGGGCCGTCAGGGTGCGGCAAGACCACGCTGCTCTCGATTCTGGGGCTGCTCGACTCCCCCACCGAGGGGACCTACACCCTCGACGGGCAGCCGGTCGCGCGGTTGACCGCGTCGGAGCGGGCCCGGGTCAGGAACCGGCAGATCGGATTCATCTTCCAGGCCTTCAACCTGATCGGCGACCTCACCGTCTACGAGAACGTCGAGCTGCCGCTCACCTACCGCGGCATGCCGTCGGACGAGCGACGGAGCCGGGTCCAGTCGGCCCTGGAACGGGTGGGGATGTCGCATCGGATGAAGCACTTCCCGGCCCAGCTCTCGGGCGGTCAGCAGCAGCGCGTTGCGGTGGCGCGCGCGGTGGCCGGCGATCCCGCGATCCTGCTGGCCGACGAGCCCACCGGCAACCTCGACTCGACCAACGGCGAGGCGGTGATGGAGCTGCTGCGCGAGCTGCACCAGGGCGGCTCCACCATCTGCATGGTGACCCACGACGCGCGCTACGCCCGCCACGCGGACCGCTCGGTCCATCTCTTCGACGGCAAGGTGGTCGAAGAGCGGCAGCTGACCGCCGTGAGCTGAGGCAGCAGTGGCCTTCCTGCTCGACGACCTGCGGTCCGCCATCCGGCGGCTCCGCCGCGCCCCCGGCTTCACTGCCGCTGCGGTGGCCTGCCTGGCGCTCGGGATCGGGGCCAACACCGCGATCTTCAGCGTCATCAACGCGGTCCTCCTCCGGCCGCTGCCGTATCCGCGCGCCGACCGGGTGATGATGGTCTGGGAGGCCCGCGACGCCGATCGGGTGAGCCGCAACAGCGTCGCCGCGTACAACTTCCTCCCCTGGAAGACCGAGAGCGGTGTCTTCGAGCGGCTCGCCGCGGTGTACGACACCCGCGTCGGACTCACCGGCCACGGCGAGCCGCTGCAGGTGCCGGTCGAGTTCGCCTCGGCGGACCTCTTCCCGATGCTGGGGATGCGGCCGATCCTCGGTCGCGCCTATACCGCCGAGGAAGACATGCCCGGCGCCGCCCCGGTGGTGGTGCTGAGCGAGGGCCTCTGGCAGCGGCGCTTCGGGGGTGCCCGCGACGTGGTGGGGCAGCGTCTCGAGCTGGATGGGGAGCCGCACACGATCATCGGCGTGCTGCCGGCCGGCGCGGGCATCGTCGGGCGGCCCGAGACCCCGGAGCTCTGGGCGCCGCTCGGGCTGGACCCGGCCCAGGACTACCACGGTGTCTCGGGGCGATACCTCGTCGCCATCGGACGGCTCAAGGACGGCGTGAGCCGGCCGCAGGCCCAGGCGGCGCTCACCGCGATCGCCCGGCGCCTCGAAGAGCAGTTTCCCGAGTACAACACCGGCTGGGGCGTGAACCTGGTGCCGGTGACCGATGACGTCACCGGCCACCTGCGTCGCCCCTTGCTGCTGCTGGCGGGTGTGGTAGGCCTGGTGCTGCTCATCGCGTGCGCCAACGTGGCCAACCTGCAGCTGGCCCAGGCGGCGGCGCGCCGACGGGAGATCGCGGTCCGGGCCGCGCTCGGCGCAGGGCGGGGGAGGGTGGCACGCCAGTTCCTGGCCGAGAGCCTGGTGCTGGGGCTGGCCGGCGGCGGAGGCGGTGTACTCCTGGCCCTCTGGCTGACCGCCGCTCTGGCCGCGCGGGCCGGGACCGACATTCCTCGCCTGGGTGACGTGTCGGTGGACGCGGCGACGCTGGGCTTCACCCTGCTCGTCTCGCTGGCCGCCGGCATCGGCTTCGGCCTCCTTCCCGCGCTCCACGCCGGCCGGGCCGACCTGCAGGCCGCGCTCAAGGAAGGCGGCCGGAGCGGCACGCCGGGCGGCACCCGGGCGCGCGGAATCCTGGTCGCGGGACAGATCGCCCTGTCGCTCATGCTGCTGGTCGGCGCCGGACTGCTGCTCAAGAGCTTCGCGCGCCTGCAACAGGTGGAGCTTGGCTTCGACGCCGAGCGGGTGCTGACGGCGCGCATCTCGCTGCCGGAGGCCCGCTACGCCGAGCCGGCGCGGCAGGCCGCCTTCTTCGACGCGCTGGTCGGTCGGGTTCGGACGCTGCCCGGTGTGAGCGCGGCCGGCACCGTGAGCTGGCTGCCGCTCTCCGGCCTTCGCTCCGCCACCGATCTCTGGATCGACGGCCGTCCCGTTCCGCCGCCGGAGGCGCGCCCCAGCGCTCACATCCAGGCGGTGACACCCGACTACTTCCGCGCCATGGGAATCCCGCTGCTCGAGGGGCGCACCTTCGCGTCCCAGGACGGCGCGGCTCAGCCCAAGGCCGTAGTCGTGAGCCGGAGCTTCGCCGAGCGCTACCTCGCCGGCGCTCCCGCCCTGGGCCAGCGGCTCGTCATGCCGTGGGGCGACACCCTGCGCGGCACCGTCGTCGGCGTCGTCGGGGACGTGCACCACGCCAGCGTCGATTCACTGCCGGGTCCCACGCTCTACTGGGCCGAGGCCCAGTGGCCCTGGAATGCGATGACGCTGGTGGTGCGGACCGGCGGCGATCCCGCGCGCCTCGCGCCATCGGTAGTCGCCGAGATCCATGCGATCGACCCCGAGCTGCCGGTGGCGGACGTGCGTCCGATGCAGGCCTACCTCGGCGATACCCTGGCCCGCCGCCGCTTCCTCATGACCTTGCTCGCGGGGTTCGCCGGCACCGCGCTGGCGCTCACCGCGGTGGGGCTGTACGGCGTCATGGCGTACTCGGTGGTGCAGCGCACCCGCGAGCTGGGCATCCGG
>DATCWW010000232.1:0-2496 GCA_036566145.1 Gemmatimonadales bacterium | reverse complement strand
TTCGGCCAGATGAGCCGCCAGTTCGGATACGGGATCAACCAGAAGAACTTCCACGGCCGCCCGATGTGAATGATCGGGAAGAGGCCGGCGGTCATCACCGCGAACACCGTCATCGCCTCGGTCGAGCGGTAGACCGCCGTCCGCCAGGGTGAGCGGAACAGGAAGAGGATGGCGGAGATCAGGGTGCCGGCGTGCCCGATGCCGATCCAGAACACGAACGTGGTGATGAACACGCTCCAGAAGATCGGCGGCTGATACCCGGCGTGCCCCAGGCCGTCCATGACGAGGATCAGGAAGGTCACGGCCCCTACCAGGAACAGGCCGACCGCCCCGAAGAGGAGCATCAGGTAGCCCCGACCCGCGGGGCTCAGCGTCCCGACGACGTCGCGGGTGACCTCGGCGTGGGTCTGGGTGATCAGGGGCCCCCCGTGGTGGCCGGCGGGCGGGGCGACAGCGGCCATCGGTTACGCCTCCGTCGGGTGCAGGACCTTGGCCAGATAGGTGACCGCGGGCCGGGTATTGAGATCCTCGAGCACGCGGTAGCCCCGCGCGCTCTGCTTCTGCTGCGCCACCCGGCTGCCGGGCTCCCGGACGTTGCCGAAGACGATCGCGTCCGAGGGACAGGCCTGGGCGCAGGCGGTGGTGAACTCACCGTCCCGAATCGGCCGATTCTCCAGCCGCGCCAGGTTCTGGTGCTCCCGGATCCGCTGGATGCAGAAGGTACACTTCTCCATCACCCCGCGGGCCCGGACGGTGACGTCCGGGTTGAGCTGAAGGTGGAGCGGCGCCGGCCAGGCCTGCTCGTTGTACTTGTACCAGTTGAAGTACCGCACCTTGTAGGGGCAGTTGTTGGCGCAGTAGCGGGTGCCGACGCAGCGGTTGTAGACCTGGCCGTTGAGGCCGTCGGCGGTGTGGTAGGCCGCGTAGACCGGGCAGACCGGCTCGCACGGCGCGTTGGCGCAGTGCTGGCAGAGCATGGGAACGAACCGCGCCGAGATCGGCTCGCCGGGATGCTCCCCGCCTTCCCAGTAGCGCTCGACCCGCATCCAGGTGAGCTCCCGGCCCTTGAGGATCTCCCCCTCGCCCACGGTCGGGATGTTGTTCTCCGCGTAGCACGCCGTCACGCAGGCCTGGCACCCGGTGCACTTCGCCAGGTCGATCGACATGCCCCACTGCGGCTGCTCCCGGGCGTAATCGCCATGCCGGGTGGCCTGGAACTGCTCCTGCGACCACCCCTTGAGCGCCTCCAGCTCTCCCGGGGTGTTCACCTCGTGCCTGGCGCCGTGCTCCTCGAGGTACGCTTCATCAATCGAGAGCCCGCGGGCCGCGGCGGCCACCGGGATCGCCTCCGCGATGCCCCGGCCGAGCTGGCGGGGCACACCGGCGACCGACGCGAGCTTCTTGAAGCGGCCGGTCTTGGCGACGCTGACCCGGGTAGAGAGGTAGGGCACGAAGTCGCCGCGCGGCGCGCCGAGCAGGTCGAGCGCGTTGACGCCCCGGCCCTGGGCGAAGGCGCCGTACGCCGTGTGCCCGAGGCCCAGCGGAATCGCGATGGCATCGTCGCGGATCCCGGGGTAGACGCACACCGGCGCCTCGAGCCGGCCGTACGGTGAGGTGAGCTGGACTATCTCGCCGTCGCGCACGTCGAGCCGGCGCGCGGTCTCGGGACTCACCTCGGCCCAGGAGTGCCAGGTGATCTTGGTGACCGGGTCGGCGTTCTCCAGCAGCCAGGGCTTGTTGGCGCCGCGCCCGTCGTGCAGCAGGGCATGGGGGTAGGTCAGGAAGACGAAGTCCCCGTCGCCCTCGAAGCTCGGCTTGGTGTAGCTCATCCGCGCCTCGCGCAGCGAGAGCGACACTGCGGGTGCCGCAGGCGCGTCGCGGAAGACGCCGCCGTGCTGGACCGCGGCGTGCCAGAAGGCGGCGGCATCGGCCTCCTTCAGCTCTGCCGCCAGCGCCTGCCACCGGGTCTTGAGGTGCGCCTCCCAGCTCGGCGCGTCGAAGCGGGCCAGGGCGCCGCCGGCCTTCTTGCTTACCCGGAGCAGGATGTCGCCCGCGCTCAGCGCGTCGAAGACCGGCTCCATGACCGGCTGCATCAGCCCGTAGACCCCTGCCCGCGGCCGCAGATCGTCCCACCGCTCCAGCGCGTGCCGCTCCGGCAGCACCAGGTCGCACTCCGACGCGGTCTCGTCGAGATAGAGGCCGATGGCCACCTTGTACGCCACCTTGCGGAAGCGGTCAGCGAAGGCGCTCGCCTTGGGCAGGGTGTAGACCGGGTTGGCGCCGTGCACCAGGAGCACCGCCACCTCGTTCCCGTCGATCGCCTGCGCCAGGCGGGCCACGCCGGCCTGGCCGTCGGCCATCGGGAGATCGGCCCCGAAGCGCACCGTCTCGCCCACGTTGCCGGCCACGAAGTTGAGCACGTTGACCGCCGCGCAGACCTCGGTGGCGGCAGCGTGCTGCGCGCCGACGCCGCCCGCGACCGCGAGGCTGGGCCGG
>DATCWW010000231.1:0-5936 GCA_036566145.1 Gemmatimonadales bacterium | reverse complement strand
GCGGCGGTGCTCCCGGCGCTGGCGCGCGTCGCGCGCTGGCGTCCGGCTCGGCGGACGCTGGCGAACTGGTTCCTCGCCGGGTGAGCCCGAGTCCGGAACGGTTCGTCGCCCTCGCGCGCCGGCTCGGCGCAAGGAGGGATCCCGCTCCCGTAGCGGCCGACCTGCTGAGACGCTGGGCGGAGCCGGCGCGAACGTACCACTCGCTCCGGCATCTCGACGATTGTCTGGCACAGCTCGATGCCGCTCCGACCCAGAGTGCCGATCGCGATCTGGTCGAGAGCGCGCTCTGGTTTCACGACGCGATATACGATCCTCGCGCAGGGGACAACGAGGGTCGAAGCGCCGAGCTGGCTCGGGAGCAGCTCACCAAGCTGGGCGTGGCAGGGGCGAGGGCCGATGCCGTGGCCGCGCTTGTGCTGCTCACCCGTCACCGTGCTCCGCCTGAGGACGCCGAGGGCCGGATGGTATGCGACATCGACCTGTCGATTCTGGGACGCCCTGCGGACGAGTTCGACCGCTACGATCGGGAGGTCCGTGCCGAGTACCAGTGGGTTCCCGAGGTGCACTACCGCCGCGAGCGCGCGGCGGTGTTGCGCGGTTTCCTGGAACGGGAGCCCCTCTACCTCACCCCCCACTTTCGGGAGCGGTACCAGCAGCCTGCCCGGACCAACCTGCGCCGGGCCATTGCCGGCCTGGTGGAGGGAGCCGCCCCAGGGTGACGCACGTCACAACGACGCGGCAAGGGGCCGTCTAGCTTTCAGCTTTTGCGGCAACTTCCCTTGGGAGGTACACGATGAAGCGGACACCCTGGATCCTGGCCTCAGTGGCGGCCTTCGCGCTCACCGCGTGCGGTCCCCGCCCAAATGACAATGCCGCAGGCAGCGGCTCCGAAACCGGCGCGACGGCGGATACCGCCATGACGGGCGGCGCGGTCGCCCCGGCCGACACCGGCATGGCGGGCACCGCCACTGACACCACTGCGGGCGCCACAGGGACGGATACGGCAGCGCATTAACCCCCGATCGGACCAGTCCGGCGGCCGGGTCTCCATGGGGGATCCGGCCGCCGCTGCCTTCAGGCTGGCGGCTCCGCTCCCATCCCGAGCAACCGCCGCACTTCGTCGTCATCCACCTGGGAGAAGTCGTCGTACCAGTCGCCGACCGCGCGGAAGCGGGCCGGCGTGCTGAGACAGAGCACCTCGTCGGCGTGCTCGCTCAGCATACGACAGGTCTCCCTTGGGGCGACCGGCACGGCCACCACCACGCGAGCAGCGGAGGCGGCCCGCGCGGCGGCGACCGCCGCCAGCATCGTCGATCCCGTGGCGAGGCCGTCATCCACCAGCACGACGGTGCATCCGGCGAGGCGCATCGCGGGCCTGTCGCCGCGGAAGGCCCGCTCCCGGCGGAGCAGCTCGTCCTCCTCCATTACCGCCGTGTCGGCGAGAACGCGCGCGGGGATCGCGAGGGCCTGTACGACCTCGTCGCTCACGACCCGGATGCCGCCGGATGCGATCGCGCCCATCGCGAGCTCCTCGTGACCCGGCACTCCCAGCTTGCGCACCACCATGACGTCGAGCGGAGCGCCGAGGGCACGAGCCACCTCCCAGCCCACCGGCACACCGCCACGCGGCAGCGCAAGGATTACCGGCGCGTGCAGGGGCGCGCGGCGCGCCAGCGCGTCGGCGAGCCGGCGCCCGGCGTCATGGCGATCGCGGAATGGTGGCAAGGACATGGGTATGGCTCCGCCACGATCCATACGAGGGTCACGGCTGACGTGATGTGAGCCGGCTCACCGGTTATCTTGTCCCCATGCTTCTCCGGCCCTGGTCCATGGCTGTCCTCGCTCTCGTGGCCGCGTGTGGCGGCGGGAAGGGCGGCGGGCGTGCCGCGTGCGGGCTGGCGGCGTTGGCCGGGCCGACCGCACTGCTGACCCAATTCGGGGTTCCCAACCAGACGCTGAGCGAGCCGCCTCGGCGGCTGCCCGAGCGACTCGTCGTGCGCGTGGTCGCCGGCGACGCCTACCCCGCCGTGGTCGGGCGGACCGACTCACTCCTCGTCGTCGGGGTCGAGGGCAGCCTGCCCGCCAAGGCCCGGCCCGGCTTCGGCGTGCTGGTGGTGGACCAGCAGGAGTCGACCCGCGGCGTGATGCTCTACGAGGGCGACCCGGTGGAAGGCGCCCCGCGGCTGGGTAACGTGTCGGTCGGCGGCGCCACCGTCCCGCTCATCGGCATTCAGCTGGACCCCACCAAGGTGGAGGACGCGAATTGTCCACTGTTCCCGGATTCCCTGGTACGATGAGCGCTCCCCGAATAGCCGTGAGCGGTGTGGTCCGCGCCTGGGACGGCGCCCAGCGGACCGGCGCGAACGCGGCCTACCTGAGCTCGGTCGTGAACGCGGGCGGGGTGCCGCTGCTGCTCAGCCCGCTGATCGGCGCGGCCATGGCCGCCCGGGCGCTCGATGCCGCCGATGGATTGGTGCTGACGGGCGGCGAGGACATGGACCCCGCGTGGTACGGCGCCGAGCCGTCGCCGTTTGCGCACCCGCCGAGCCGCGACCGCGACCTGTTCGAGCTCGCCCTGTTCGCCGCCGCGCGCCAGCGCGGCATGCCGATCCTCGGCATCTGCCGCGGGATTCAGGTCGTCAATGTCGCCATGGGCGGCACGCTCTACCAGGATCTCCCGTCCGAGCGGCCCGGACCGGTGGATCACAACCCGCCGACGGCTCGCACCGATCGGAGCCATCCGGTGCGGATGCTGCCGGGCAGCCGGGTGGCCGCCGCGCTGGGGCGCGATCGTGTCACGGTGAACTCGTTCCATCATCAGGCGGTGCGCGACCTGGCGCCGGGGCTGCTGGCGAGCGGCTGGACCGAGGACGGTTTGATCGAGGCGGTGGAGACGGCCGACGGAGAGCCCTGGCTGCTCGCGGTGCAGTGGCACCCGGAGGAAATGCACGCGGAGGCCCGGGCACCCGAGCACGGATTGTTCCGCGCGCTGGTGGAGCGCGCCGGCGGTTCAGTGAATCCCGTGATCCCGCAGCAGGCGGTCGGCTGAGGCCGCGCCGGGAAAGAGGACCCGGTCGCTCACGCCGTTGAGCGCGCCCCGGAGCGAAGAGAATCGCTCCGCCGCCGTGCGCAGCACGGCGCCCAGGCCGTATTCCTCGGCCAGGGAATGGTCGGACGCCATGCCGAAGCCGCGGCGACCCATCGTGTCGTAGTAGCGCACGTCGGGCCCCGCTTTGCGGAGGTATCGGGCGGCGATATAATCGGGAAACAGGCCGGCCAGCCAGAGCGCGTAGTTGCCGAGATGGACCATCACCTTGAAGCGACGGGGGCCGTCGCTCGCCTCCAGGTCGGTCAGGATGTCCACCAGATAGCGATGGCGCTGGTCGTCGTTCCAGTCTACCCGCCACGCCCGGTCCCGCTGTCCGAAATCGAGCAGCATCGCGGCCAGGTAGTCGGCCAGTTCCCGGTCGTCCAGCCGGGCGGTCCGGAGGGCCTGGCGCACGAGGACGTAGAAGAACAGCGCCTCCGACGGCACCAGCATCGTCCGCACGGTCAACAGCCGCTCGAGCAGCTCGGGCGCGTCGAGCAGCGGATCAGGCCCTTCGGTGGCGAGCCGCCGCTCGAGGTAGGCGCGCCGATGCGCCGAGCCCCGGCTGAGCAACAGGATCACCAACTGCAGGTCCGCCGCGGTCAGGCGGCCGCGCGTATTCGCCCGGATCATGGCTAACCCTCCTTCAAGACCTCCGTCGCCCCAGCCGGACTCGTCCGGCGAGCTGACTCTGATGCGCCGTCTCACCGTGTTCGGCCAGGAGCTGGCGGGCACCCTTCGCCGTGCGTCGGTGGTGGATGCCTTGCTGCGCCACATCCGCGAGGCCTTCGCCCCGTCCGAGATCGCCGTCAGCCTCTATCATCGGGACGTCGACGTGCTGGCGGCGGTGCACGAGTGGCCCAGCGGCGGTCCCGACCGGCGCGCCCTGCTCGACCTCGCCGCCCGCCGCGGCCCGCTGCTCCTGGCCGACGGCCTCGAGCCGCTGGTGCACGAAGGGGCTATCGCGCCGCAGCCGGGGGCCGGGGGCTGCTGGTTGATCGTCCCCTTGATCGCCAAGGCCAGGGTAACCGGCTCGGTGGTGGTGCGCGGTGAGCCCGGCCGCTACACCCCCGGTGATCTGGCCCTGCTGGAGGGCCTGGTCTCGCAGGCGAGCATCGCGCTCGAGAGCGCCCGCCTGGTGGACCTCCACGACGACGGCCGGCGCTCCTGGCAGGAGGTGGTGGACGCCATTTCTCCCGCCCTCTGCATCGTGGACCGCGGTGGCCGGATTCGCCGGGCCAACCGGGCCTTCGCCGACCTGGTCAACGCCCCGCCCGCCGGCCTGATCGGCCGGCCCTGGCAGGCCTTCGTTCCCCCCGAATGGGCTACGGATCTGCAGCGGGCACTGGAGCAGCAAGGAGCGGGCCGCGAGGTCGAGCTCCGCACCGGCGATCGGACCTATGCGGTTACCGTGGTGCCGATTAGCAGCACCGACCGCTCCACCGTCGTGCTCCTCTTCGATGATCAAACGGAACGGCGCCGGTTGCAAGACCAGCTCATTCAGTCGGAAAAGATGTCCGCCATCGGGCAGCTCATCGCCGGGATCGCCCACGACCTCAACAACCCGCTGGCTTCGGTGGTCGGGTTCGCCGACTACCTCACCGAAGTCCCCAGCGTCCCGCCCGCGCTGCGGGAGCCGCTGAGCGTCATCCAGGAGGAGGCCGAGCGCGCCAGCAACATCGTGAAGAACCTGCTGAGCTTCGCGCGGAAGCAGGAGCACCAGCGCCGTCCCACCCCGCTCAAGCCGCTCCTCGACGCCACCTTCCTCTTGCTGCGCAACCAGCTCATGGCGCATCGGGTGGACGGAGTCCTCGAGGTCGAGCCCGACCTGCCGGTGCCCGATATCGATCCCAACCAGATCCAGCAGGTGTTCGTCAACCTAATCAACAACGCCGCCCAGGCGATCGCCTCCACCGGACGCCCGGGCACCGTGGTGGTCCGGGCTCGCCGCTGGCTGGACGGGGTGGCCATCGACGTGGTGGACGACGGACCCGGGATGACCGAGGGGCTCGCCGCCCAGGTGTTCGAGCCGTTCTTCACCACCAAGCCCGAAGGCGAGGGCACCGGACTCGGTCTCTCGATCAGCCAGGGCATCGTGCGCGAGCACGGCGGGCGCATCATGCTCGCGACCGAGGAGGGCCGCGGCTCGACCTTTACCGTCCAGCTCCCCCTGGCCGCCAGCCCGCCGCCTCCCACCGAAGACGTCCGGCCCGGCGCGCCCGCCCGGCGGCTCCGGGTGCTGGTGGTAGACGACGAGCCCCATATCCTGCACTACATGCGCGCCACCCTCGAGGCCTGGGGCCACATTCCCGTCGTGGCGAGCGACGGCGAGGAAGCTCTCGCGCTGGCCGGCCGTGAGGACTTCGACCTGCTCATCTCCGACCTCCGCATGCCTCGCCTGGGCGGGCGGGAGTTCTACGAGGAGCTGGTCCGGCGCCGCCCGGAGCTGGCGGCCCGCCTGGTGTTCTCCACCGGCGACACCGTGCGGGGCGACACCCTTGCGTTCCTGGAGTCGCTGGGCCGTCCCTATCTGCACAAGCCGTTCAGCCTGGCGGAGCTGCGCCGCCTGCTCGACGACATCGCGCGGGAGGCCGGCCCGCTCGCCGCTCGCCGCGACACCGGAAGCACCGCCATCGAAGCGCTGCCGCCCTCGTGACGGGAACGGTGGTCCATGTCGCCTCCGGCCGCGAGTGGCGCGGCGGGCAGCGGCAGGTGTGGCTTCTCGC
Organism: Gemmatimonadales bacterium; assembly: GCA_036566145.1. Taxonomy (GTDB): domain Bacteria; phylum Gemmatimonadota; class Gemmatimonadetes; order Gemmatimonadales; family GWC2-71-9; genus CAVVWJ01. Next base: position 122 of record DATCWW010000231.1, on the reverse strand, counting down.
GCGCGAGCTGCAACGGCGCGGGGAAGTGACTCAGGCCGTCGTGACCGGATCGGGCTCCGAGCTGGCCGCCCGCCTCGAGGGCGACGGCGTGCCGGTGGTGCCGGCCGTCTGGCGCGCCGGGC
>DATCWW010000201.1:0-5576 GCA_036566145.1 Gemmatimonadales bacterium | reverse complement strand
GCCCGGGCGAGAAGTAGGTGATTATCGCGGCCGCCTCGTGCATGTCGGGGGGAAAGGCGCTCGCCGCGCGCGGCTCATCGTGGTTCTCCAGGAATCGGCTCAGCCGGCTCTGATACTCGAGCCCGGCCCGCAGATGGTCCCGCACCGGCCGCGCGTGGCCTTCGCGCAGCCGATCGTAGAGGCGCTTGTCATAGGTATAGTCGAAGCCCTGCTGCTGCATGGTCCACTCGAGGTCCCAGTAGACCTCGGCCATGAAGCAGAACCCGGGATAACGCTCCCGAACCCTGCGCGTGGCCTCGGGCCAGAAGGGCTCGGTGTGGATGCCCCAGGTGCGCCGGAACACGTCGGGGAGCACCAGCATCGCCATGTCGCAACGGACCCCGTCGCACTGCCCGGCGATCTTCGTCAGCTCCCCGAGCATTGCCGCCCGGGTGGCGGGGTTGCCGTAGTTGAGCTGGAAGGTGTCGGGCCAGCCGGGGAAGTAAGGATCCCGGCCGTGCGCCAGGAGGAGGTCACCGCCGTTCCGCCGGACCCAGCGATAGTTCCCGGGGTTGCGGGTCAGGTCGAGCTCCCCGCCGGCAACGTAGTACTCCGGATGGGCGTCAACCCACGGATGATCGAGTCCGGTGTGATTGGGGACGAAGTCGAGCATCAGGCGGAGACCGCGGCTCCGGAGCCGCTCGCGCATCCGGGCCAGCGCCGGGTCTCCACCGAGGTCACGATGGACCGTGTAGCCGGTGATGGCGAACCCCGATCCGCCGATGTCGGCGTCGGTCAGGTCGGGAAGGGTATGGCGGAACTCCTCCCTCCACTCGGGATTGCCCAGCGATACTTCGCGGCCTGCCCTCCCGGTCTGCCACACGCTCAGCAGCCAGACCCAATCGACTCCCATCGCGGCCACACCATCCAGCTTGGCGTCGGGAATGTCGTCCAGCGTCGCAGCCTTGCCCTGTTTGCGGGAGAGGGCGGTCACCCAGGTCCGGGTGTTGATCTGGTAGAGGGCCGGGCAGGCCACGCGGTCCATCCTAGCCTCGAGCCGCGCTGCCGGCCGCCGCCGGCACGTCGCCCTGTTCGACCTCCGCCCCCACGGAGGCCTTGCCGAGCTCGAGCGTCTGCTCTGCCGTCCTCGTGGCGAACAGGTGCATGATCCGCGCGACGATGCCCGTCCAGCCGGTCTGGTGGCTGGCCCCGAGGCCCGCGCCGTTGTCGCCGTGGAAGTACTCGTAGAACAGCAGGAGGTCCCGCCAGTGCGGGTCCTCCTGGAACGACGTCGTGCCACCATACACCGGCCGGCGCCCGTCCTTCCCGCGCAGGAAGATGCCCGCCAGCCGGCGGCCGATCTCCTCGGCGACCTGGTAGAGATTCATCCGGCGGCCGGAGCCGGTCGGACATTCGATAGTGAAGTCGTCGCCGTAATAGAGGTAATACTGGAGCAGGCCACGGATGATCAGTGCGTTGACCGGCATCCAGATCGGCCCGCGCCAGTTGGAGTTGCCGCCGAACATGCCGCTGTCCGACTCGGCGGGGAGGTAGGACACAGCATGCGCCTGGCCGCCGGCCTGGAACACGTACGGGTGGTCGGCGTGGTACCGGGACAGGGCGCGGATTCCGTAGGGGCTCAGGAACTCGTCCTCGTCGAGCATGCGTGTGAGCACCCGGCGGAGGCGCTCCTCGTTGAGCGGGGCGCTCATCCGGCGTCTGGCCTTGCCCTCCTTGGCCGGGTCGTGGATCGATCGCGTCAGCTCGGGACGCGCCTGGAGGAACTGCTGGAGGCGCTGCTCCATCGCCGGGAACTTCCCCCGCATCTCTCCCTCGAAGATGGTCACGGCGCAGAGCGGGAGCAGCCCCACCATCGACCGCACCTTGAGCCGCTGGGCGGTGCCGTCGGGCAGGCGGAGCACGTCGTAGAAGAAGCCGTCCTCCTCGTCCCACATGCCGGTACCTTCGCCGGCATTCAGCATCGACGAGGTGATCCACATGGTGTGCTCAATGAACTTCTCGACCATCGTCGCGTAGGCCGGACGGACCAGCGCCAGCTCCACCGCCATCTCGAGCATGTTCTGGGAGAAGAGCGCCATCCAGGCCGTGCCGTCGGCCTGCTCCAGGTACCCGCCGGTCGGCAGCGGCGCGCTCCGGTCGAACACCCCGATATTGTCGAGGCCGAGGAAGCCGCCCTCGAAGACGTTGCTTCCGGCGCGGTCCTTCCGGTTGACCCACCAAGTGAAGTTGAGCAGGAGCCGCTGGAAGGAGCGCTCCAGCCATTCGAGGTCGCCCTCCCCGCGACGAGCCTTCTCCAGCCGGTAGGTGAAGATGGTGGCCCATGCATGCACCGGCGGGTTCACGTCGCCGAAGTTCCACTCGTAGGCCGGGAGCTGCCCGTTGGGGTGCAGGTAGCGCGACTCCAGCATGAGGTCGAGCTGCGCCTTGCCGAAGTCGGCGTCCACCATCGTGAGCGCCAGGCAGTGGAAGGCCAGGTCCCAGGCCGCGTACCAGGGGTACTCCCACTTGTCCGGCATGGAGATCACGTCGGAATTCTGCATGTGGTGCCAGTGCGCGTTGCGGGTCGCCTTGCGGCGGGAGCTATACGGGCTGTCGCCCCGCTCCTCCAGCCAGCGATCAACGTCGTAGTAGAAGAACTGCTTCGACCAGAGCATGCCGGCGAGCGCCTGGCGCATCACGTTGCGCTCGTCGGCGCTGAGGGACGGTGGAATGACCGACGCGTAGAACTCGTCCGCCTCCTTCCGTCGGGTCGCCAGAAGCGCGTCGAACGTCTTCCCGAACGCCCCGCCGAGGGCGGGGTCCGGCGCCTCGTCGTCGGAGAGCCGAAGCCTGACCGTGGCCGCTCCGCCGCCCTTGATCTCGAGCCGGTAGTGCGCGGCCGCCTTGGTGCCGGTCCGCTCCGTATTCACCGCCCCGGCCTGGCCGTGGACGAGGTAGTTGTGGATTCCGTCCTTGACGTACGGGGTTCGGTTGGGCACCTGCACCAGTCGCGCGATGTTGGTCTCGTTCTCGGTGAACAGCAGCGTCGGCCCGTTCTCGGCGTGTAGGAAGCGCCGGCCCAGCTCCGGATGGGATGCCTCGATCAGGCCGGAACGTACCTGCCGAAGGCCGGGCCGCTCGGCGGCGCTCGAGCCCCAGGACCAGGTGTTGCGGAACCAGACCGTGGGCAGCAGGTGGAGGGTCGCCGCGTCCGGTCCCCGATTGTGCACCGTGATGCGGACCAGGATGTCCTCGGGCGCGGCCTTGGCGTACTCCACGACCACGTCGAAGTAGCGGTTCTGGTCGAACACGCCGGTGTCGAGCAGCTCGTACTCCATCTCGTGCCGCCGCCGATCCCGGTTGGTCCGCACCAGGTCGTCGTACGGGTACGCCTGGTGGGGATACTTGTAGAGGTACTTCATGTACGAGTGGGTCGGCGTGGAGTCGAGGTAGAAGTAGTACTCCTTCACGTCCTCGCCGTGGTTGCCCTCGCTGTTGGTCAGGCCGAAGAGCCGCTCCTTCAGGATGGGGTCCTGGCCGTTCCACAGGGCCACGCCGAAGCAGAGCAGCTGCCGGTCGTCCGAGATGCCCGCGAGCCCGTCCTCACCCCACCGGTAGGCCCGCGAGCGGGCCTCGTCGTGGCTGAAGTAATTCCAGGCGTCTCCGGACTCGCTGTAGTCCTCGCGCACCGTGCCCCACTGGCGCTCGCTGAGGTAGGGTCCCCACTTCTTCCAGGGCTGCTGCTCGCGCGCTTGCTCGAGCCGATCCTGCTCCGCGCTCATGACGCACTCTCCGAATTCGTTGGGGGTGGCGCCTCCTGGCTGCGCTTCCGCTCGGCCGCGGCCTCCATCGAGCGGATGAAGAAGAGGTACAGCGGCACGCTCAGGAGGAGCGCCACCATCGCGTTCACGACGGTCTCGGGATCTCCCCCGATGACCGTCCACAGACAGTAGATCACCGCTGCGATGGCGATCCATTTGTAGAGCTGGAACGTCGGCCGCGGCAGGCCGTGGTCGAAGACGATCTTGACCACCGCCACCGCGGAGTAGATGTAGGGGATGACGATGAGGATGACCGCCAGGTCGATGATCCGGCTGAACTGGCCGGCGATGGTGGGCGACATCGTGGCGAAGAGGACGACGGTCATGAGCACGCCCACGATGATCAGTCCGACGCCCGGCACGCCGTGGCGGTTCAGCTTCGCGAACACCCGGGGGAACATCCCGTCGTCGGCGGCCGCCTTGGCCGACTGCCCGACCAGCAGCATCCAGCCGCCCAGCGATCCGACTGACTTGAGCACGGCACAAGCGGCCACCACGACCAGCCCCGGCGCGCCGATCGCGATCCGGGCCGCCTCGGCGAAAGGGGCGTGGGAGCGGCGGAGCTCTTCGTTGGGCAGCAGGCCCATGATCACGGTCGAGCTCAGCACGTAGACCACGGCGGAAAGCCCCAGGCCCAGCAGGGTGGCCAGGGGGATGTTGCGCTTGGGGTTCTCGATCACCCCCGCCGAGACCGCCGCGCTCTCGATCCCCATATAGGCCCAGAGCGCCATCGAGGCCGCCCGGGAGATGGCGTGCGCGTTGGAGCCGCCGCTCACGTTCCAGGCGGCGCGGAAGGTGTCGCCGTCGAACCAGATCCAGCCCAGGAACGCGACGGCAAGGATCGGGATCAGCGCCAGACTCATGGTCCAGGCCTCGAGCGCCCCGACGACCCGCGGACCCAGGATGTTGGCGAAGGTGAGCACCCAGATCACCCCCGCGCTCGCGAAGACGCTGGCGGGCGGCTGGCTGATCGAGGGGAAGAACTCGGCCAGATACCCCACCGCGGCGATCGCGATCGCGATGTTGCCGATCCAGTTGCCGAACCAGTAGATGTAGTTGGTCTGGAACCCGACGTACGGGCCGAGGAAGTCGCGGGCGTAGGCGTAGGGGCCGCCTTCCTTCGGCTCCAGCTCTCCCAGCTTGGCGAAGACCAGCCCCAGGGCGGCCGCCCCCGCGGTCGCCACGACCCAGCCGAACACGGCGATCCCGCCCACCGAGGCAAGGTTGACGGGAAGCAGGAAGACCCCGGTGCCGATCATGTTGCCGGCCACCAGCATCGTGGCCTGGCTCAGGCCCATCTTCTTCCCGGGAGCGGACATCGGAAGGCCTCGCCGACGGAGAAGTGGTGGCGGTGTTCGCGCCGGCCTCCTCGGCCTAGACGGTCGCCTTCGCCCCCTTCTTCAGGCACTGCACGTAGTACGCACCGTCCCGGTGCTCTACCCCATGCGTGTCGTGGCCGAAGCCGGGGAAGCGCCCATCCCACGCGGCGAGCGCGTTCAGGTACCCCAGGTACGGCCCGTTCGCCGGTCCAGTGGCCTCGCCGGGCATCAGCATCGGGATGCCGGGCGGGTAAGGCACCACACTAGTAGCCAGGACCCGGTTGGCCAGCTTCGCCAGCGGCACGTGCTCGATGTTGTCGCGCACGAGATGCTGGTAGGCCGCGCTCGGCGTCATGACGGCGTCGGGCAGGGTGGAGAAGGCCTCCGACAGCCAGTGGGTCTGCCGGGTCTCCTTGAGCGTCGCGAACATCCGGTCGGCCAGGTCGCGCAGGCCGAG
>DATCWW010000257.1:0-9256 GCA_036566145.1 Gemmatimonadales bacterium | reverse complement strand
GCTCGCGCCACCACTCGCGCCGACCGTAGCCGCCGGCCTCCACGAACGCCTTGTACTGGCGGTTCGTCACCTCGTAGCGGCCGATCAGATAGTCGCCGAGGGCGAGCGAATCGAGCTGCTCGAGACCTGGGAGGTTGAGCTCGGTGGCGCCGCCCGCGACGCCGACCATCGCCATCGCCGTGTCACCGTCGGGTTGTAGCGCGAACGTCCCGCGCATCGGGAAGGCGGGCCAGACCCCGAGGTCGAGCGGACGGTATCCCGGCTTGTCGATACGCAGGCGCGAGATGCGATGCGGTAGACGCGCCGCGGTCAGAGGCGTGGTGCCGAGCAGCAGTCCCGAGTCGCCGGGCGCCGCCCGGTACCGCATCCACCGGACCCGTGCCCCCGCTGGATCGGTGCGAACCGTGAACGTGTCGGAGAACTTCGGCCACAGCGACGCGAGCGCCGAATCGGTCGGCACGACCGCCTGCGCCTTCCGGGCCACCACAAATGCCGAATCCCACACCCCGCTGTCCGCCAGCAGGTGGATCAGCGGGATCGCCGTATCGGTCGCCCATCGCACCTCCGCTGCCCGACGGCTGTGGCGAGGGTACCACCCGGCGGCGATCCCGGCGGAGAGCAGCAGGGCGAGGGCCACCACCCCCGCGGCGATGATCGGCCGCCGCGAACGCTGCGGGCGCAGTGCCGACGTCCTGCCGGAAGGCGTTGCGAGCGCCGAGGCGAACTCGCCCGCGGTGGCGAAACGGTCGCGGGGCTCCCGGGCCAGCGTGCGCGTCACCGCGGCCTCCACCGCCGGCGGCATCTGTCCGCGCAACTTCGCGAGGGAGGGCGGCGGGCCGATGAACCGCTTCGCGATCACCGACTGGGGCGTGTCCCCGGTGAAGGGCGGCTCGCCGGCGAGCATCTCGTAGAGCACGCAACCGAGGCTGTAGAGGTCCGAGCGGCCATCGACGTCCGATGCGCCCGCCGCCTGTTCCGGGCTCATGTATGCCGGCGTCCCGAGGGTGATTCCCGTCCCCGTGAGCTGCTCGCCTGCCGCAGGCCCCACCGCGCGCGCGATACCGAAATCGGCTACGAGGGTGTTCCCGTCCCCGGTCAGCAGGATGTTCTCCGGCTTCACGTCGCGATGCACGACACCGTGCTCATGGGCGTACCCGAGCGCTTCGGCGGCCTCACGCGCCACCCGCAGCGCGTCGTCCAACGGGAGCGCGCCGCTTCGGCGGAGCCGATCCCGGAGACTCCCGCCCTCGACATAGGGCATGGTGAACCAGAGGCGGCTGCCGGACTCGCCGGAGTCGTAGACCGAGAGGATATGGGGATGCTGGAGTCGGGCGGCGAATCGGATCTCGCGCTGGAAGCGCTCGGACCCGAGCACGGCGGCGAGCTCCGGGTGCAGGACCTTCAGCGCGACGGAGCGGTCGTGCTTGAGGTCGTGGGCGAGATAGACCGTCGCCATGCCCCCGTGCCCGAGCTCCCGCTCGATGCGGTAGCGGTCGGCGAGGGCGGTAGTGAGGTCGGACCGGGGGTCGGCCATCGGTGAGGTGAGGCGCCTCAGGCGCGCCCGGGCGCCTCGAGGCCGGCGTGCGCCTCGCAGCAGACGGCCTTGCCCGGCAGCGCAGTCTGCGGATGCGCCTTCAACAGCCGCGCGTAGTACACGAGGTTCTGGGCGAGATTCTTGGCCATGTGCATCGTGGCCCCGTTCTTCCGGCGCTTGTCGCTGTCCTGCGAGGTCGGCTGCCCGACCTCGCCCACCCAGTACGCGGTGCATTCCGGCGGCAGGGTGAAGCCCATCCAGCTCAGCACCATCATGATGCTGCCCATGACGCTGAGCGCGCCGTCCTCGCTCCCGGTGATCACGATGCCGGCCACCTTGCCCTTGATCGCGCTGCGGCCGCTGGCGCTGTACTCCTCGTCGAGGGCGTCGAGCCGCTCGATCACCCGCTGCATGAGACTGGAACGGCCGCCCCACCAGATCGGGGTGCAGAAGAGCACGATATCGGCGGCCTTGATCCGGGCGACCAGCCCCGGCCAGTCATCGTCCGGGGCCTCCCGGAACCGCAGGCCGACCGGGAGCGCCGCATCGGAGAGCCGCACCATGGCGGCGTCCACGGGGCCGAGGGCGCGAATCTCCTCGAGCACCAGCTCGGCGAGCTCCCCGGTGTTGGAGAGGTCGGGCTCGTGCTTGAGCGACGCATTCAGGGCGAGGACGGTGAGCCGCGCGTCGGACGGCATGCCGCATCGGAAGCAGGGCTTGGTCTTGTACACGGGGCTCGGCCGCGGAAATGGGAGGATGAGCTCACAATGTGGCGCTGGCGTCGCGGTCTCGCCAGAGGCGCAGGCGCGAAGGCCGCTACGGCTGCCGCCAGGCGGCCCCCTCCCGCGCGATGAACTCGTCCGCCACCGACGGACCCCAGGTGCCCGCCGCGTAGTTGGGGAAGTGGTCGGGACGCTTGTTGGCCCAGTAGTCGATTATCGGGTCCACCACGGCCCACGCCGTCTCCACCTCGTCGCTCCGGGTGAACAGCGTCGCCTCGCCCAGCATGCAGTCGAGCAGCAGCGTCTCGTAGGCGCCGTGCTCCAGCTCCCCGAACGCCTCGGCGTAGCTGAAGTCCATGTCCACCGACGCCATCTTGACGTCCACCCCCGGGACCTTCACCTCGAAGCGGAGCGAGATCCCCTCGTGGGGCTGCACCCGGATCGCCAGCGTGTTGGCCTCGATCACCTCGCCCTCGGGGAGCGGGAACATCACGTGCGGCGGCTTGCGGAACTGGATGGCGATCTCCGACACCCGCCTCGGCATCCGCTTGCCGGATCGGAGATAGAACGGCACGCCGTGCCAGCGCCAGTTGTCGATCATGAACCGGATGGCGCAGTAGGTGGAGGTGCCGCTGTCCGGGGCCACGCCGGGCTCCTCCCGGTAGCCCGGCACCGCCTTGCCGTCGATCGTGCCGGGTCCGTATTGCCCGCGCACCGCGTAGTCGTGCATCATCGCCGGCGTGACCGGCCGGATGGCCTTGAGCACCTTGACCTTCTCGTCCCGCACCGCGTCGGCGTTGAAGGTGACCGGCGGCTCCATCGCGACCAGGCTCAGGAGCTGCAGCAGGTGGTTCTGGAACATGTCCCGAACCACCCCCGCCTCCTCGTAATAGCGGGCCCGGTGCTCCACGCCCACGCTTTCCGCCACGGTGATCTGCACGTGATGCACGTGCTGCCGGTTGCAGACCGGCTCGAAGATCGAGTTGGCGAACCGGAACACCAGGAGATTCTGGACCGTCTCCTTGCCGAGGTAATGATCGATGCGGTACACCTGGTGCTCGGCGAAGGCCCGGCGGACGCAGGCGTTGAGCGCGCCGGCGCTGCCCAGGCTGTGGCCGAACGGCTTCTCGATGATGATCCGCACCCAGGGCCGCTGCCCCGGATCGGGCACCCGGGGAGCCACGCCCGACTCGGAGAGATGGTTGATGGTCCCCTGGTAGAGGCTGGGGGGAATCGCCAGGTAGAACAGGCGCCCGCTGCCGCCGGGGAGCCGGGCATCGGTCTCGGCCAGCCGCCCGCGCAGCGCGGCGTAGGTGGCGGGATCGTCGAGCTCGCCCGCGATGTAGCCGAGCCGCTCGACGAAGCGCTCGCCGGCCCGGGGATCGAACTGCGCGTGGTCGGGCAGAAACGTCCGCAGCGCATCCACCACCTTGGCCCGGAACGAGCGGTCGTCCATGGACTCGCGGGCCACGGTGATGACGGCGAACTCGTCGGGCAGGAGCCCGTCGATCATCAGGTGGAAGAGCGACGGCATCAGCTTCCGGTGCAGGAGGTCGCCGGCGCCGAAGATGACCAGCGTGCACGGCCCGGCCCGCTTCAGCTCGGGCTGGGTGACGGGCGGCGCGGCGGGCGCGGCGGTGGTGGAGGCGCGCGTGGTCACGAGGACCTCACCGCGTGGCCGCCGAACTCGTTCCGGAGCGCGGCGATCACCTTGGCGCCGAAGGAGTCGGCCTGGCGCGACCGGAACCGCGCCAGCAGCGACAGCGTGATGACCGGCGCCGGCACATCGAGATCGATGGCCTCCTGCACCGTCCAGCGGCCCTCCCCCGAGTCCTCCACGTAGCCCTTGAGCGCGGTCAGGTCGGTGTCCTTGGCGAAGGCCCGCTCCGCCAGCTCGTTGAGCCAGGAGCGCACCACGCTTCCCCGGTTCCACACCGCCGAGATCTGCTTGAGGTCGAGCTTGAAGTCCTTCGAGGCGTGCAGGATCTCGTAGCCCTCGGCGTAGGCCTGCAGCAGACCGTACTCGATGCCGTTGTGGATCATCTTGACGTAGTGTCCGGCGCCCGGCGGGCCGACATGGGCGTACCCCTCGGGCGGCGCCAGCGTCTTGAAGATCGGCTCGCACCGCCGGAACGCCTCCGGGGAGGCGCCGATCATCAGGCAGTAGCCCACCGTGAGCCCCCAGATGCCGCCGCTGGTGCCGGCGTCGATGAACTCGAGCCCGCGCTCCTTCACCTTGGCGGCGCGGCGGACCGAGTCCCTGAAGTTCGAGTTGCCGCCGTCGATGATGATGTCGCCCCTGGCGAGCGCCGGCAGCAGCTGGTCGATGGTGCTCTCGACCGGCGCGCCGGCGGGCACCATGATCCAGACCACCCGCGGCGCCTCGAGCCGGGCGGAGAGGTCCGCCAGGTCCTTGGCCGCGCTGGCGCCCATCGCGACGTGCGGCTTCACCGCGTCGGCGCTGCGATCGTACACCACGACGTCGTGCCCGCCCTGCAGCAGGCGCTGCACCATGTTGCCGCCCATTCGGCCCAGGCCGATCATGGCGAGCTGCATGAGAATCTCCTCATCATGTAGGTCGTGCCGTCATCCAGGCTCCTCGCTTCGCTCGGGATGACACGCCGTTCACACCATCAGCGCTTCACCCCCAGCGCCGCCAGCTCCACCTCGAGCCGTCCGGCATCGCTGAACGCGATCGTCCGCATCCCCAGCAGCCGCGCCGGCTCCAGGTTGCGCTCCCGGTCGTCGATGAACACCGACGTCTCCGGCCGGGCCTGTGCCATCGCGAGGGCGACCTCGTAGATCCGCCGGGCCGGCTTGAGCACTCCGATCCAGCAGGACGAGAAGAAGGCGGTGAAGATGTCCCCCAGCCCGAAGCGCTCGATGCGGTGCTGGTTGAGCTCGGCCGACTCGTTGTTGAGCGTCATCATCCGGTAGCGTCCGGTGCGGGCCAGTGCCCTGGCCAGCTCGATCGTGTCGGGGTTGGGCGTGCTCTGGGCGAACATGAACTCCTTGAACGCCTCCGGCGTGAACGAGCGGGGACGGTAGAACACCGCCGTCTTCAGGTATTCGTCCAGCGTGGTCCGCCCCAGCTCCATCATCGCCACCGCCTCGCTGTGCATCTCCTCCAGCTCGCCGGCTTCCAGCTCGAACCGGCGTGTGGCCGCGGCGCGCTGCTCCCGGTCCCACCCGTTGTTGCCGAGCACCCCGCCCACGTCGAAGAACAGATGCGTGATCGTCACCGCTCGAGCAGCCCCATATCATCGACTCGGATTGCGGGCCGGCCGCGGCTCCGGAGCGCCTGGAGATCGCCCTCCGCCTGCGCCGCCTCCAGCTCGCGGAAGCCGAACGGCTCCCCGGGGATGGGGAGATCGTCCGCCGCGGGATCGGCGATCTGCAGGAAATGCCCCACCGGCGGGCCGCCCTTGTGGAGCTGACCGGTGGAGTGGAGGTACCTCGGCCCGTAGCCGAGCGTGGTGGCGACCTTGAGCCGGTCGCGAAGCCGAAGCCGGATGGCGGCGAGCCGCCGGTCGTTCTCCGGCGTCGGCGGGAGGTACGCCAGGATCGCGAGATAGTCCCCCGGGCGGATCCCCGCCAGGAACCGGTCCAGCTCCGCCGCCGTGGCGGCCGGCGAGGGCTTCCCGCGGCCCGCCAGCACCTTTTTCGTGTTCGCCTTGCTCTCCGCCACGTTGGGCTGGTCGAACGGGTTGATCCCCAGCACCGCGCCCGCAATCGCGGTGGCGAACTCCCAGCGGAAGAACTCCTGGCCAACGTCGTAGCGGTCCTCCAGCCTCAGGTGGACCACCGGGTGCCCGGCCTCCTCCAGGGCGGCGAGACGGCCATCGATCTCGGGGTCGCCCTCACCGGCCAGGCTCATCCCCACGAAGACGCGGTCGTTGCCGTACGCCTCCGGCGGGCCGAGCGGCTCGTCCGCGACCGGCAGAATGCCCTTGCCCTCCTTTCCGGTGCTCTCGGCGATCAGCTGCTCGGCCCAGAGCCCGAAGCTCGCGATTCCCGGAGAGAGCGCGAAGGTCACCTTGTTCCGGCCCGCCAGCGCGCCCTCGCCCAGGATGGCGCCGAGCCACGCGGCGGGGTTCTCCAGCGCGGGCACGCAGGCGGCGCAGGACTCGGCCATCCGGTGGGCCCGGTGCAGCAGGGTCTCGACGTCGATGCCGATCAGCGCCGCGGGGACCAGGCCGAAGTAGGACAGCGCCGAATAGCGGCCGCCGATGTCGGAGGGATTGATGAAGCTGCGGCGGAAGCCCCGCTCGCCGGCGAGCCGCTCGAGCGGCGTTCCGGGATCGGTGATGGCGACGAACTGCGAGCCCCGGCCGCTGGTGCGCTCCCAGAAATAGCGGTAGAAGCTGTCGCTCTCCTGGGTCGTGCCCGACTTGCTCGAGATGATGAAGAGCGTCTTCGACAGGTCGCCCTGCTCGGCCTGCCGCACGGCGCGCGGATCGGTGCTGTCCAGCACCAGGAGCGCCGGATGACCCGGGGCCGCGCCGAAGGTGCGCCACAGGACCTCCGGCGCCAGGCTCGATCCTCCCATGCCGCACAGCACGACCTTGCCGAACTCGGCCCGGACCTCCCCGGCGAAGGCTGCGAGAGCCCTGGCCTGTTGAGCCATCGCCTTCCCCACCGTGAGCCAGCCCAGCCGGTCGCGGATCTCCGGCGTCTCGGGGTCGTCCTTCCAGACGGTCGGGTCATGGTTCCAGATGCGCTTCGGCAGCTGGGCCGAGTCCATGGCGTCGAGCCGGACGGCCACCGTGGCGTCCACCGCCTTGAACACCGCGGAGTGCGCCGGCGGGACCTGAGCCGCCAGGGCCTTCCGCTTGCCCGCGATGACGCCGATCAGCCCGTCGTACGACTTGACGAACTTGTCGATCCCGTCGTCCTCCAGCACCCGGGTGACGTCGTCCAGGTCCACGCCGCCCGCGGCCAGCCGCCGCATGACCTCGCGGGCCGCGCCGGCGTCGTCGGACAGCGTGGTCCGGACGTTCCCGTGGTCCTCGAACAGCCGCAGGGTGGCGGGCGGCATGGTGTTGATCGTGTCGGGGCCGATCAGCGAATCCACGTAGAGCACGTCGGAGTAGGCGGGATTCTTGGTGCCGGTGCTGGCCCAGAGGAGCCGCTGCGGCCGGGCGCCCGCCTGGGCCAGCCGCTGCCACCGCTCGCCGGCCAGCAGCCGGCGGAACCAGACGTACGCCAGCCGCGCGTTGGCGATCGCCACCTGGCCGCGGAGGTCCAGCAGTCCGCCGCCCTTGGCCTCGATCCTCCGGTCGGCCTCGGTGTCCACCCGGCTCACGAAGAACGACGCCACCGACGCCAGGTGGTCCACGGGCTGCCCGGCGCGCAGCCGGGCCTCGAGCGCCCGGAGATAGCCCTCGGCCACCGCCCGGTAGTGCGCCAGGGAAAACAGCAGGGTGATGTTGACGTTGATCCCCTCGGTGAGCAGGCGCTCCACCGCCGGCCAACCCTCCCGGGTCCCGGGCACCTTGATCATGAGATTGGGCCGGTCCACCGCGCCCCAGAGCCGCCGGGCCTCCGCGATCGTTCCCTCCGTGTCGCGCGCGAGCGAGGCCGAGACCTCGAGCGACACGAACCCATCGGCCCCGGCGGTCGCGTCGTACACCGGGCGGAACAGGTCGCAGGCCTGGCGCACATCCTCCACCGCCATCCGCTCGAACACCTCGCGGTCGGTCGCCGGCGACGTCGCCAGGGTCATGAGCTCGTCGTCGTAGTCGTTGCTGCCGCCGATCGCGTGCTCGAAGATCGTCGGGTTCGACGTCATGCCGCGGAGCCCGTCGTCGATCAGGCCCTGCAGCTCGCCGGAGCGGAGCATGCCCCGGCGCAGATAGTCCAGCCACACGGCCTGGCCCAGGTCGGCCAGCGCGTGCATGGCGGTCTGTGTGCGTTGTGTCATCGCGGGTCCTTCCATCTATAGCGTTATAACCTGCCCGCCGCCGCCGCCGCGCCCAGCAGCCCCACGCTGGGGTTCGTGATGATGTGCACCGGCACCTTCTCGAGCAGCGACGAGAGCCGCCCCTTGTTCCGAAACGCCGCCAGAAACAGCTCGCGGTCGAGCCGCTGCACCAGCCGGGGCACGATCCCGCCCGCGATATACACCCCGCCGGACGCCACCAGGGTGAGCGCCAGGTTGCCCGCCTGCGCGCCCAGGACCTGCCAGAACATCTCGACCGCGCGAATGCTCAGCGGATCGTTGGCGTCCAGCGCGTGCCGGACGATCACGGTGCCGTCGTCCTCGGCGTCGAGCTCGGCCCGCACCGTGGGCTGTTCCGGAGCCACCCCGGCGGCCCGCAGGCACTCGTAGATGTTCGCGATGCCGGGCCCCGACAGCAGCCGCTCCCATGACACCCGGCCGTAGCGCGTCGTGAGCGCCTGGAGCATCCCGATCTGGAGCGCCCCGGTCGGCGCGAAGTCGCTGTGCCCGCCCTCGGACGGCAGCACCTCGTAGTGGTCTTCCTCCCACAACAGGATGCCCTGGCCCAGCCCGGTGCCCGCTCCGATCAGCGCGATCGGGCCCCGGGGCGCCGGGGTCCCTTCCTGCAGGGTCACCGCGTCGATCGACCCGAGCACCTCGACCGCGTAGCCCACCGCGACGAAGTCGTTGATGATCCCGGTGCGCTCGATCCCGATCTCGGCCGCCAGCCGGCGGGTGTTGACGGTCCACGGCAGGTTGGGCGCGACGCAGTCCTCGCCGACGACCGGACAGGCGATCCCGAAGCAGGCCCGATCCGGCCGAGTGCCCGATTCCTGGATGAACCGGCTGACGATCGGTCCGAGCCCCGGGTAGTCCACGCTGTGGTAGCGGTCCTGGCTCGCGATCCGGACCCCGCGGCCGTCCACCTCCGCCAGCGCGAGCCGGGCATTGGTCCCCCCCACGTCGCCCGCGAGCACGATCACGCGCCCACCCTCGGCGCGGTGAGCATCGCGGCGGCGGCCCGGTCCAGGAACCACGCCCCCCGGCGGGCGAGCTGCC
>DATCWW010000177.1:0-4021 GCA_036566145.1 Gemmatimonadales bacterium | reverse complement strand
CCGATCGCCTGCTGCTGGCCGACGCGCAGACCTCAGGCGGCCTCCTGCTGGCCGTTCCGCCGGAAAACGAGGCCGCGCTGGTCGAGGCCCTCCGCGCGGCCGGGACGCCGGCAGCCGCGGTGATCGGCCGGCTCACCGAGGGACCGGCCGGCTCGGTCCGGGTCGTCCGGCGCGCCTGATCCTCCCTGTGGCTCCCTTCCGCTGGACCGCCGACCGCATGGATCAGCTGGAGCGCGCCACGCGCGACCAGCTCCGTGTGGCGCTCACGCGCCGAGGCACCGAGTACGTGGTGACCGCGCTCCGTCTCACGACGGCTGACCGGCGGGACGCGCTGGTCGGACGGCTGCCGATGACCGGCGAGGAGATCACCCTCCGGCTGGACGAGGTGGACAGCTTCCAGGTGGTGGGATGACCCCCGCGGCGGTGGTCCATCTGGACGAGAGCTGCCTGGGGAACGGGCGGGAGGGGGACAATCCCGGCGGGGGCGGCGGCCTGGTGGAGGTTCGCTCCCGCAACGGGCGGATTCATCGGCGCGACCTGTACATCCATTCTCCCGCGACCACCAACAACCGCATGGCCCTGAGCGGCGCGATCGCCGTCCTCCAGCTCCTCGCCCAGAAAGGCGTCCGGCTGGAGGTCCTGATCGTCTCCGACTCCCAGTACCTGGTGCGGGGGATGCGGGAGTGGGTGCCCGGCTGGGTGGGCCGCGGGTGGCGCCGGAAGGAAGGCCCGATCGAGAACCTCGAGCTCTGGCAGGCGTTGCTCGCGTCCGCCCGCCGGCACGAGGTCCAATGGACCTGGGTCCGGGGCCACCGCGGCCACCCCAAGAACGAGTACGCCAACGACCTCGCGGTGCTGGCGGCGCGGGAGCAGCATACCTCGGAAGGACTGGTCGAGTCGGGCTTCGCGGCCTGGCTCGCCGCGAAGCGGGAAGCCGGGCTCTTCGCCGGGTACGACCCGGACGCCGATTTCACCGTGCTGGAGACACGGCTCCGGGACGGCGAGCCGTTCGCGCTGGCGGAAGGGCCGGTTCCTTGACAGCCCCGGCTGCCGCGGCCTAAGCTGCCGCTATCCCCTTGCCAGCACCGAGGCCCGTGTGACCGATCTGGAGCGGCTGTATCACCGGCTGGTGCAGCAGCTCGCCGCGACCGATCCCGCCCGCCTGCATCGCCCCCTGCCGCTCGACGAGATCGTCCACTCCCTGGTGCCCTACCGCGCCAACCGGCGCGCGCTCGGGGTGGACACGAGCGAGGAATACGAGCTGGTGCTCATGCGCCTGTGCGCCGGCGAAGGCGGCCTGGTCCGGACCGAGCCGGAGGAGGCCCGGGCGCGCTTCGCCGAGGAGCTGGGGTCGGCCAACCCCGACCTGGCGGCGCTGCACTCGTTCGAGTCGGTGCTGGTCACCCTTCGCCCCGAGCCGCTGGCCGCGGCCCTCGAGTCCGCCGACGCGGAGCTGGAGCCCGAGGCTCCCGCATTACCCGAGGCTCCCGCATTACCCGAGGCTGCCCCATTGCCCGAGCCTCCGGCGTTGCCCGAGATCCCCGGACTGGAGGCGCTCGCCGAGCTGGACGATGAGGTCGAGCACGATCCCGATCCGGAGACGATCCCGGAGCCCGAGTCGGAGACCCGGTGCGCCTATTGCGGCGGCCGTCTCCCGACCGGCCGGGCGGTCAAGTTCTGTCCCCATTGCGGGCAGAATCAGACCATCCTCGTCTGCCCCGAATGCCGCAGCGAGATCGAGCCCGGGTGGAAGCACTGCGTGAACTGCGGGCACGCGGTGAGCGAGGCGTGAGCGCATGACGGCCTGGACGTCGACCATCCGTCCGCAGGACGTGGTGAGCGTGGTACTGGGCGGGGGCGCCGGGACTCGGCTCTTTCCCCTCACCAAGGATCGGGCCAAGCCCGCCGTTCCGCTGGGCGGGAAGTACCGGCTGGTGGACATCCCCATCAGCAACTGCCTCAACTCCGATCTGCGCCGCATCTTCGTCCTGACCCAGTTCAACAGCAGCTCGCTGCACCGCCATATCCAGGACAGCTACCGCTTCGACAACTTCTCGCCCGGCTTCGTGGAGATCCTGGCCGCGCAGCAGCGGACCGACCGGGAGCAGTGGTATCAGGGAACCGCCGACGCCGTCCGGCAGAACCTGCTGCATCTCAACGACTATCCCCACCGGCTGGTGCTCATCCTGTCGGGCGACCAGCTCTACCGGATGAACCTCCGCGCCTTCATCGAGCGCCACGTGGCGAGCGGCGCGGAGGTCACCGTCGCGACCACCCCGGTGCGCCCCGAGGCGGCGCGTGCTTTCGGGATCATGGATATGGACACCGAAGGCCGGGTCACGCGATTCGTCGAAAAGCCCTCGGACCCCGACGTGCTGGCATCGCTGCGGGTCGACTGGAGCCAGGTGCCCGGGCTGGACGAGCCGGTGGAACCCGACGCGCTGCCGGCGTCGATGGGGATCTACGTCTTCGATGGCGCCGTGCTGGAGGAGGCGCTGGCCGGCCCCGAGGCGGATTTCGGCAAGCACGTGATCCCGAAGATCATCGAGACCCACCGGGTCTACGCCTTCCAGCACCAGGGGTACTGGGAGGACATCGGGACCATCCGCTCGTTCTACGAGGCCAACCTCGACCTCTGCGCCCCGCTGCCCAAGTTCAACTTCTACGACGCGACCGCGCCGATCTTCACCCACGCGCGGTACCTGCCCGCCACCAAGATCATCAAGAGCCAGATCGAGCGCTCGCTCATCGCGGACGGCTGCATCATCAACGACGCGCACATCGAGCACACCTTGATCGGGGTGCGGAGCCGGATCGAGGCCGGCGCCGACATCCGCGAGTCCCTGGTCATGGGGGCGGACTATTACGAGACCCCGGACCGCCGCTCGCCGCTCGGCGCCCCACCCATCGGGATCGGCCGGGGGGCGCGGATCTCCCATGCCATCGTGGACAAGAACGCCCGGATCGGGGATGACGTCACCATCTCCCCCGAGGGCAAGCCGTCGCACTTCGACGGACCCAACTTCTACGTCCGCGACGGCCTGGTGGTGATTCCCAAGGGTGCCGTCGTGATGAGCGGCACCACCATCTAGCTATATTTCCGGCAGCATGGATCGGGAATCGGCGGTCGTTCTTCTCTCCGGCGTGCGCACCGGCTTCGGCGCATTCGGCGGGACGCTCAAGGACCTGTCCGCCACCGACCTCGGCGTGGCTGCCGCGGGCGCGGCGCTGGCCCGTTCCGGCGTCGCCCCCGAGGCGGTGGACCATGTGGTCTTCGGCAACGTGCTGCAGACCTCGGCCGACGCCCCCTACCTCGCCCGCCACATCGGCCTCCGTGCGGGCCTGCCGATCCCGACCCCGGCGGTCACCGTCAACCGGCTCTGCGGCTCCGGCTTCGAGGCCGTGGTGCAGGGCGCGCAGCAGATCCTGCTGGGCGAATCGCGGGTGGTGCTGGCGGGCGGCACCGAATCGATGAGCCAGGCACCGCACGTGGTGCGGGGCGCGCGCTGGGGACTTCGGCTGGGCAGCACTCCACCGCTCGAGGACCCGCTCTGGGCCGCGCTCCGGGACTCCCGGTGCGACCTCTCCATGGCCGAGACCGCGGAGAATCTGGCCCGGGAATACCGGATCGAGCGCACCGCGGTGGACTGCTTCGCGGCGCTGAGCCAGGCCCGCGCGCGGGACGCCTGGGCCCGCGGCGACTTCGCGGACGAGGTCGTGCCGGTGGAGGTGGCCGATCGGAAGGCGCGGGCCACCCGCTCCTGGGCCGCCGACGAGCACATGCGCCCGGACACCACGCCCGAAGTGCTCGCCGCCCTGCCGCCCTACTTCCGCAAGGACGGGGTGGTCACCGCGGGCAACGCGTCCGGCATCAGTGACGGCGCCGCGGCCCTGGTGCTCGCGGGCGAGCGCTATGCCCGGGAGCACGCCCTCCGGCCGCTGGGACGGCTGGTGACGTGGGGCGTGGCGGGCGTGGAGCCGGCGCGGATGGGCATCGGCCCGGCCCCGGCGGCGCGGCAGG
>DATCWW010000167.1:0-14025 GCA_036566145.1 Gemmatimonadales bacterium | reverse complement strand
ACGAGCTGCATAAGCTCGCGCCCTCATGATCCGGCCCATTCCACGGCCGGGGCCTTCTGGAATTGAGGGGGGGCCACGGGACGCACCTATGCCGGAACTATGCCGGAACAGGAGACAACTGCGGACTACATGGGACAACAGACCCGAGGCGTAAGCTCAACAGTCACATCACCCACGTGGTCTGCTCTTGTCCCCTGTCCACCCCGGCAGTAGGACTTAGGGTCCTGTCCCGCAAGGGGTCCGGGTTCGACTCCCGGCGTTCGCATGCAACGACTTAGGGCACCGCCGAGGCGGCGCCCTTGTCTTTAGAGACGTGGCTCGGGCCACCTGACGGCATCAGTTTCCGTCGGCGTCGGACTTCTCCGTTTCGAGCACTGCGCCGTCGCGCGCCAGCTTGACCTCCCACAGGACCTCGCCTGCGAGCACCTGCACTTCACGAAGGCAATGGTCATCATCGTCGGGCTGCACGGAGACGGCGGTTCCGTTCATCCGCGCTTCGGCGATGGGGATGGCGTCGGCCAACGGGATCGAGCCGGGGCAGGGATCGGACGAGGCACCCACGATGTTCGAGACGATCACTGAGCCGCTCACGATGTCCAGCCGGACGTCGTGCAGCGTCCCGTTCCCGAGGGCGCCTACGGAGTACTCGGGAGCGGCATCCACCAGGAGGGCGGCCTTGACCGCCTTGCCGTCGGTGACGCTCGCCTCGCCAGCCTGGACCGACTGCTTGAGCGATACTTTCGCCTGCGAGACGGCGTCCTGCAGTCTGGTGACCCTAGGCCCCATCCCGTCTGCACCCGAGCAGGCGGCCAGGAGGATGGTAGAGGCCCCGGTCAGGAAAATGAGAAGTCTCATGGAGTGCTCCCGTCAGCGGCCAACACCATACAGGATGGGCGTCTCAGTGAGGGAGCAGGCGAACCCTCGGTTTGTGACAACCCGTCAAGGTCCCTAGCCGGTGAGCGCGTGATCGTACAACGGGCGCCTGGACCTCGCCATACGTCCCTCGCAACTCTAGACTTCTCCCACCCCGGGTGAGCTGGAGGCGAGCGGTGAGTCCGGAATTGTCGGTGGTGGTGCCGGTCCACAACGAGGTCGCCGACCTTGCCGGGCTCCTGGCCGAGATCCGGAGCGCGCTGGACGGCCTGGCGGAGTATGAGGTCGTGTGTGTGGATGACGGCAGTGACGACGACACGCCCAGGCTGCTGGCGACCCTGAGCGCCGAGTTCCCGTTACTGAGAGTCGTCCGCCACCGGGCGCGCGCGGGCCAGAGCGCCGCCATTCTACACGGGGTGAGCGTGGCGCGGGGAGCCTGGGTCGCCACCCTGGATGGGGACGGCCAGAACGACCCGGCGGACATCCCCCGTCTTCTGGCCATCGTCCGGAGCCCGGATGCTCCACCGGACCTTCGTCTCCTGGTGGGAGAGCGAAGCCGCCGCGAGGATCCCTGGCTCAAGCGATTCGCCGGTCGCGTCGCCAATGCGACCCGCGCCCGCATACTGGGCGACGGGACACGGGACAGCGGCTCCGGACTCAAGCTGTTCCGCCGGGATTGCTTCCTGGCGCTGCCTCAATTCGACCATATGCATCGCTTTCTCCCCGCGCTCTTTCTCCGGAGCGGCTGGCGGGTCGCGTCGGTGCCGGTGAACCACCGCCCACGCCGGCACGGCCGCTCCCATTACGGCGTGCTCGACCGGCTCTGGGTCGGCATTCCCGACCTGGTCGGGGTCCTGTGGCTGCAGCACCGACCGCTGAGTCCTGTCAACAGGGAGGAGTTCCATGACTAGCGCCGTGTGGCTCGGGATCGGCTTTCTGGGCCAGTCGACCTTTTCGCTGCGCTTCCTGGTACAATGGTGGAGAAGCGAGCGCGCCGGACGGAGCGTCGTCCCGACGGCGTTCTGGTACCTGAGCCTGGCCGGCGGGCTCCTCCTGCTGGTCTACGCCATCTACCGGCGGGACCCGGTGTTCATCCTCGGCCAGCTCACCGGCGTGTTCGTCTACCTGCGGAACCTCCATCTGATCCGCCGGTCGGGTGGTGCGGAAGCCTGATAGGCCGCTGCCCGACCTTCCGGGCTGGAGCTGGCTGGTCACGTGGGGTGCACTGGTGGCCGTCGTGCTCGCCCTGCGTCCCCTGCTGCCCCCTGACGAAACCCGCTACCTCTCGGTCGCGTGGGAAATGTGGCGCCACGGCGACTGGCTGGTTCCCCATCTCAACGGCGCTCCCTACAGCGACAAGCCGCCCCTCCTCTTCTGGGGCATCCTGCTGGGCTGGCGGGTGTTCGGCGTCAGCGTGTGGTGGCCCCGGATCCTGCCCCCGTTGCTCGGCCTCGCGAGTGCCCTGCTTCTCGCGCGTCTGTCGGCGCGGCTCGGCAATGGACTGGAGGACCGGCGAGCCCTGCCGTTTCTCAGCGGCCTGCTGTGGGTCACGTACTCCACCATGGTGCTCTTCGACACTCTGCTGACCGCCTGTGTGCTGATCGCGGTCAGCGGTGTGGTGGAGGCGTGGCGGGGACGGAGGCTGACCGGCTGGCTCGCGTGCGGCGCCGGGATCGGCCTGGGCGCACTGAGCAAGGGGCCGGTCGTGCTGGTCCATGTGCTGCCGGTGGCGTTGCTCGCACCGTGGTGGGCGGGGTCCGCCCCTGCGGGCGGCTGGCCTCGATGGTATGCCGGCGTCCTTGCAGCCGTCGCGATGGGCGCGGCGATCGGATTCGCCTGGGCCCTACCCGCCGCGGCGCACGGGGGCGCAGCCTACCGCTCGGCAATTCTCTGGGACCAGACCGCGGGCCGGATCTCGGGCCGGATCACGGGAAGGCTGGCACACCGTCGACCCTGGTGGTGGTATCTCGCGATGCTGCCGGTGCTCCTCTACCCGTGGGGATTGTGGCCGCCGCTGTGGCGCGCGCTGGCGCGAAGACCCCGGCCGCTCGAGGTCCCGGCCCGCTTCGCACTCGCCTGGGTCGTGCCCGGCGTGATGGCCCTGTCGTCGTTCGGGGGCAAGCAGGCCCAGTACCTGATGCCGCTGCTTCCGGGGCTCGCCATTCTCGCGGCCGTAGCGTGTGCGGAAGTGGAGCCGCGCCGGTGGGACGCCGCGGTGCCGGCGGGTCTGCTGGCACTCGCGGGCGTTGTGCTGGTGATTGGGGAGACACTTCGGCCAAGCGCGATGCCGCGCTGGCTCAGTGAAGTGTCCCCCGGCTGGGGACTGTGCCTGCTGGCCGGGGCGCTCCTGCTTACCCTCGCGAAGGGGGGCCGCGGACAAGCCCTCGCGCTGAGCCTGACCTGTCCACTGCTGCTCATCGGGGTGCACCTTGCTGGGGCGGCGGCGCTCGGACGCAGCTTCGACCTCGCGCCGGTCGCGGCGATGCTCAAGGCGGGGGAACAGGCTGGCCGGCCCATCGCCTACGTGGGGCCCTACCCGGGACAATTCCACTTCCTGGGGCGGCTCGATCGTCCCTTCGAGGAGATTTCGCGCGACAGCATGCCGGCGTGGGCGGCCAGTCACCCGCTCGGGCTCGTGGTCCGCGAGGTGGGATCTCGATCTCGCGCCGCCGGCGCGTTGATCGCCCGACCGTATGGCCAATATGTGGTCGCCGTGTGGAGTGCCAGCCGACTTCGGTAGATCGAGGGTCATGACCTGGACGACTGGGCAAGCGGGGAGACGTCGGGAGGCGCCGGCCTCAGCACCGCCCAGACGGGGCGTGGTACCGCACCACGGTTGCCGACTCCCGCAGGAGGATGCGATGATCCGCGTGCCCATTCTCGCCGCCAGTATGACGGCCGCCCTGGTCCTGAGCGCCGGAGGCGACGACCGTCCCCGCACCCCGAGCGCGACGCCCACGCTCGACACTACCAGCATCCCCGTGGCCGGCAGCGGCACGGACCTGCTCACCACCGCCCTCGTTCACTCCAAGGATTCCACGACAACCAGGATGGTCCAGAAGAGCACCGAGATCGTGGAGCTCACCGGAGACCTGGTCGGACGGGTCCTGTATCAGGTGACGTCCGTCTTCGACTTCGTTAACGGCACGATGGTCAACACGGGCGACCAGGTCTTCTCCGGCACGGTCGCCGGGTCCGCGCCGCTGATGCTGCACGACGACAAGTTCCGGTTCGACGTGAACCTGAAGACCGGCGAGGAGCACGGCCGGGTGTATCTCGTCAATCACATCGCCGGCCCGGACATCCGATGCATGCTGGACGTCGTGGGCACGGGACTGAACGCGCAGCGGAACCCGACGTTCACCTATCATGGCCAGTGCACCACCGTTCGGCGCTAGGCGCCCGGGAGTGTACCACCGCGTTGGCGCATTCCAGGGGCATCCAATCGATCGCATCGACGTCGTCGAAACCGGTAAGAGTCCGGCCACTGGCCAAGCCAATCGAAACCGGAAGGTACCGCACCCATGGGATGTGATGTCCCAGCGATGTCCTGGTGGTATCACTGGATGCAACAGGATAGCAGCGGTTGCAGGTGCGGCAACACGGGATGACAAGGGTTCAGGCCTCTATCCGCCGAGGCGTACGCATCCCAGGATCCTGTCCCGCAAGGGGTCCGGGTACGACTCCCGGCGTTCGCATCCCCGCTGAGCTGCTCACACCGTTACCGTCGCGAGCGCGACCCCTACGACCCGGACGCCCCCGCGAGCGCAGGGGCGGGCGCTGCCGTGAGCACCGCCCAGACGGGATGATGATCGCTGGCGCCATGGACCGCATGCACGACCCCTACCCCGCCGGGCTCGACCGGCACCAGCCCTCGGGTCAGGATGTGATCCATCGCGAAGATGGTGTGGGTCGGACCCAGCCACTCGGTGAGCCAGCGGAACCCCTCGTGGCGCATGCAGGCGGCCATGCCGTAGTCGTTGAAGTCGCCCGCGATCACGACCGGACCCGGGAACCGCTTCGCGTCCTCCGTCACGGCGCGGGCCTGCTCGGCGCGCTTCTCGGGCGAGAGCTTCACCATGGTCTCGAGGTGCACCGCATAGACCAGCACGCGCAGCCCATTGGCCCGCACCACCGCGGCGGTGGCGGTGCGGCGCATGCCCCGATCCCAGCTCCCGTACGGCAGCATGACCTTCCAGCTTCGCTCGATCGGCCACCGGGACAGCACCGCCGGGCCGTAGTAGTCACCGGTGCGATGATGGATGACCGCGGGATAATAGGCGTAATTGAGACGCAGGGCTCGCGCGATCCGGTCGACGCCGCTCTCGTTCATCTCCTGGAGCATGACCACGTCGGCGCCGCGAAGGCTGTCGCCCTGGAGCACCGCGATGGCCCGATCGATTTGCTGCGACTCCTTGATGTTGAAGGTGACCACCCGGAGCGGGCCGGCCGCCGGGGCACGCGTCGGGGCGTACTGGCCCAGGAACGCGGGCTGGTTCGCGCTCAGCAGGTTGGTCGCGGGCGCGCAACCGGCCGACAGGCAGGCGCCGGCCATGAGGGCGGCACTCAGGATCGGGACTCGATGGCTCATGATCGGGGATAACTTACCCTGAAGGCACGCCGCGCGCGCTCCGGACGCGCCGGTTGCGGTACCCGCGCGTCACCTGGGAACGCTGCCACCAGGCCGTCGCGCCGACTCGAGACCCGCGGCGCCATCCACCCGCCGAGGAGGATTCGCACCATGACCCCGAGCACTCGCGACGCTTCGCGGCCCCGCCCCACCGGCGTCGCCGGCCTGCATCACGTCGCCGTCGTCAGCCGTGACCTCGCCCGCTCGGCCGACTTCTACGGCCGCATTCTCGGTCTGTCCGACATCGGGCTCGGCCCGGTACCGGTCGCGCCCATGGAGCGGCCGGGCCGGCTGGAGGAGGCGAGGGGCCGGTGGTACGGCGATGCCACGGGGCGTCCCGGTAGCCTGGTCGCCGTGGTCGAGCGGCCCGACGCGCCCGAGGGACACCCCGGCATCGGGGGCAGCCATCACTTCGCGCTCGCCGTGGCCGATCGGGACATCCTGCTCAGGTGGAAGCGTCGCTTCCTGGACGAGGGCTACCCGGTCAACGGCATCCTGGACCGCCACTACTTCCGGTCGATCTACATCAAGGACCCGGACGGCCAGATCGTGGAGCTCGCGACTCTGGGCCCCGGCTGGACCATCGACGAGGACGCGGCGCGCATCGGCGAGGAGCATCGCGCGCCGCCGCCGGAGATGATCAACACCAATCGCGACCGCGCCCGCATCGCGGCCGAGAACTGGCCCGAGGCGGTCCCCGAGATCACGCCGGCGATGCGAATCCGTGGGCTGCACCACGTGACCGCCATCGGAACGAGCATCGAGGACACGGCGGCCTTCATCGCCGGCCGCCTCGGCATGCGCCGGGTGAAGCGCACGAACAACTTCGACGATGTGAACTCGTTCCACTGGTATTGGGGGGTGGGCGGAGGGCCTCCGGGAACGCTGGTCACCTATTTCGACCGCAAGCCCGAGCGCGAGCGCCCGGTGGCGATGGGCGCGGGACAGATCGCCCACTACGCCGTGGCCGCCGGGGCCGAGGCCGTCGAGCCGTTGGGCGCCACCCTCGGCGGGGCGGGACTGCCGACTTCACCGATCGCCGAGTTCGGCCCGGATGCGGCCCGGTTCCGGGCGCTGGCCACGCGGGACCCCGACGGCCACCCGGTGCTGGTGAGCTCGATAGAGGGTTCGACGTCGTACGACGTGTCCGACCGCCCGAAGCGGGAGGAGGCCGTCCGATGACCGGCCCGGGACGGGACGATCCGCACGGTGGCCAGCCGGTGCGCACCGCCGGCACGCCGCTGCCGGAGGCGCACGCGGCCATCATCATGGTGCACGGACGCGGGGCGTCCGCCGAGAGCATCCTCACCCTCGCGCCCGCCCTCGCGGCTCCCGGTGTGGCCTTTCTGGCGCCGCAGGCCGGCGCCAGCCAGGGGAACCAGTGGTATCCCCTCAGCTTCATGGCGCCGATCGAGCGGAACGAGCCTGGCATCTCGTCCGGGCTCCGCGCTGTCGGGCGCGTCCTGGCCCAGGTGGGGGCGGCGGGGATCGCCCCCGAGCAGACGCTTTTCCTTGGGTTCTCGCAGGGGGCCTGCCTGGCGTCGGAGTTCGTGGCGCGCCACGCCCGGCGGTACGGCGGGCTCGCCGTGCTGAGCGGCGCCCTGATCGGGCCCGACGACACCCCGCGGGACTACCCGGGCTCGCTCGACGACACGCCCGTCTTCCTCGGCTGCAGCGACGTCGACTCCCACATCCCGGCCGCGCGGGTGGAGGAGAGCGCCGAGATCCTCCGGCAGCTTGGCGGCGAGGTCACCATGCGGTTGTACCCAGGGATGGGGCACCTGGTGAACGACGACGAGATCGAGGCGGTGCGGGCCCTGATCGCCCGGGCCGTGGCGACTCGGGCGACCTGAACGGGGAGCCGCCTCTGGTACGATTCGGCTCCAGGCCCCACTTTACCGGTGACCCCCTCAAAATCCCGCTATGCCAACCGCTACCATTCTGGTCGTCGAGGACGAAGAAACGGTGCGCTCAGTCATCGCCCGAACCCTCGAGGGGGCGGGCTTTGCCGTGCTGCAGGCCGAGCACGGAGAGGCGGCGCTCGGCGTCGTCCGCGGCTTCCTCGGCGTCCTGGCGCTCGCGATCGTGGATATGAACATGCCGGTGATGACCGGCTCGGAGTTCGCCCGGGAATTCCGGCCGATGCGCCCGAGCGTGCCGGTGCTGTTCATCACCGGGCGCCAGCCGATGGTGTCGGGCGCCCGCGTGCTGCTCAAGCCGTTCGGTCCGGACGAGCTGCTCGAGACGGTGGCGCAGGTCCTGGGTGAGGCCCAACGCGCGGCGCGCACGGGTGCCTGAGCCCTCGCGAGCGCCCATCCCCACGCTTCGGGGCCTCTCCAACGACTTGCTGACGGTCGCGATGTTCCGCTGCCGTCCGTCCACCTTGTGCGGAAGACCCGTCGCCACCTCGTACTCGTAGCCTGACCCTCCCACCAGCAACTGCTGCCAGCCGTACCCCCATAGCAGTTATGACGCAGAGTTGAGCGACGCCGGTCTTCCGGCCCGCTCGGTTCTCGCGCACCCCGGACCTGGCGGACACCAGTCAGCTCGGCGGCTCCGTCGGCGCTATTCTGGGCCGTGTGCCGGGGCCCAGACAATTATGTAACCACGTTCGTGCACAAAATGCACAACAGAGAGGTCAAGGATGCAACTTATGCACGTTTATCAGCTGATATTGATGAGCATAATGCACATTCTACACATTTCTATTGACAGCAGACTTTCCACGACCTACCTTGTGGCATCCGGGGGCCAGCGCCCCCTTGACCTGCATCCAGGCTCGAGGCTCGCCATGCGCGCCAATCCCAACGCCAATCCCAACGCCAACACCACCGGCCCAGCGCCGGACTAGGGAGCCTCGCGCCGAGCCGCCATACGCCACACGCCGCCCGCTCCCGAGGAGCGGGCGTTCTGATTTTCGAAGTCGTCCGACCTCACACCATTCAGCTCCGGGGGACGTCATGCAGCAGCAGAGGGGTTTCTGGAGAGGCGCCGTGGTGTTCGCCGCGCTTGCCGGGCCGGCCCCGCTCGCCGGTCAGGTAATCCTCACCAGCGACGCGGGCGCGTTCAACAACTACACCTGGCGCGGCGTCACCCTCACCAACAAGCTCGTCGTCCAGCCGGATGCCTATCTGACCGTCCCGGGCGGCGGCGGCTCGGCGGTCCTCGGCGTGTGGGGCAACATCGACGCGGGAGAGTACGACGATCCGGTCAACGACTTCAGCGAGGGCGGTGGCACCGGTCCGTGGGACGCCACCGAGATCGACGTGTGGGCCGAATACGGCCACCCGATCGGCTCGGGCTTCACCGGCACGATGGGCGGGCTGCTCTATCTCTTCCCCAACGAGAGCGGCCTCACCAACGAGGCCAACCAGACCTTCGAGGTGTATGGGAAGCTGCAGGCGACCGGCGTGCTGCTCGCCCCGAAGGTCGCGGCGTTTCTCGACGTGGCCAAGGTGAACGGGCTCTACCTCGAGACCAGCCTCAGCCACACCCTGAAGGAGATCAAGGGCTTTCCCATCACCTTCGGCGCGCTGGCCGGCTGGAGCGCTGGACAGGCGGTGAATGCCGACGATCCGGCCCAGATCGCCAACTTCGCCGAGAACGGGCTCACCCACCTCGACTTCTCAGCCAGCGGAGCAGTGGCGGCGGGGCCGGTCGTGCTCGCGCCGACGGCGCACCTGCTCATCCCCAGCGACGAGTACACCAAGTTCACCAAGCCCGGGGTCACCAACGACGTGAAAGGCTGGGTCGGGCTCACCCTCACCTGGTCGAAGCCGCTCACGTCGGCTCCGGTGACCCAGGAGTAGGCACCGCATCGCCCGGCGGGGCCGTCATGGCCTCGCCGGTCTGCTGCTCGCTCCAACCTGCCTTCGAGGGAACCGGCTCCCGGCGGCCAGGCCCGTCAGCCCGCCGTCCCCGGGGGCGGAGCCCGGGTGGGGCGCGCCCGGCTGGCTCCCCCCTGCCAGTCTTTGGGGGTAGATTCCCCGCACCATGAGTCAGATCACCGTCGAGAAGACCGCCGAGGATTCGGCCTCCAAGTCGCTCCGGGTGACCGTTCCGGTCGACCGGGTGCGTCAGGCCGAGGCCAAGGCGGTGCAATACTATGCGCAGCGGGCTCGTCTGCCGGGCTTCCGCCCCGGCAAGGCCCCGGTCGCCGTGGTGCGCAAGCGGTTCAACGACGCCATCCGGCAGACCGTGCTGGAGGAGGTCCTCCGGGAGAGCTGGGAGACCGCCAAGACCGCCGAATCGCTCAAGCCCATCACCGACCCTTCGATCCGCAATCTGAAGTTCGAGGAAGGCAGCCCGATCGAGTTCGACCTCCTGGTCGAGGTGCGTCCGGAGATCAAGCTGGAGCGGGTGGGCGGGTTCCGGGTGGAGCGCCGGGTACAGCCGGTGACCGACTCCGGGGTGGACGAGCAGCTCGCCCGCCTGCAGGAGCAGAAGGCGGCCTGGCTGCCGGTCACCGGGGAGCAGCCCTCGCCGGGGCAGATGGTCCGGGTCGAGGTCGCGCCGCTGGAGGATGGGAATCCCGGCACCGCCCAGCCGTACGATCTGGTGCTGGGGCAGAACCAGGCCATTCCCGAGCTGGAAGAGCGCATCATGGCGCTCCGCCCCGGCGAGAGCGCCGACAGCGAGGTCCGCTTTCCCGACGATCACCCGGACGAATCCCGGCGGGGACAGAGCCGGCAGGTCCGGGTGACCCTGCACGAGGTCAAGCGCCAGGAGCTGCCGACTCTGGACGACGCCTTCGCCCGCGAGGTCGGCGATTTCGAGGACCTGGCCGCCCTCCGGGCCGCCGTCCGCCAGGACCTGGAGCGGGAGGCCGCCCGGGAGGCCGACGCCCAGGTGCGCCAGGCGCTCCTGTCCCAGGTCATCGAGGCCAACCAGGTGCCCGCGCCCGAATCGCTGGTGCACCGGCTGATGCACGGCTATGCGGACATGTACCGCATCCCCCAGGAGCAGCTCGGGCAGTTCGAGCAGCAGTTCCATCCGGTGGCCGAAACCCAGGTGCGCCGGGACCTGGCGCTGGACGCGCTGGTGGAGGCCCAGGGGCTTCGGGCCACCGAGGCCGAGCTCGACGCCCGCATCGCCCAGCTGGCCGAAGGACGGGGCGTGCCGGTGGCCGAGCTGTACGGCAACCTCCAGAAGGCCAACCGGCTGGGCGAGCTCGAGCGTTCCATCACCGAGGAGAAGGCGTTCGCGTACCTCCTCTCGCAGTCCACTGTCGACGAGGCGATTTCGTGACGATGGCCACCCTGTATCCGCCCTATATCATCGAGCGCTCCAGTCGGGGCGAGCGGACCTACGACATCTTCTCCCGGCTCCTGATGGACCGGATCGTGTTCCTGGGCGCCCCGATCAACGACGACGTCTCCAACATCATCATCGCCCAGTTGCTCTTCCTCGAGGCGGACAATCCGGACAAGGACATCTACCTCTACATCAACTCCCCGGGCGGCGTGGTGTCGGCGGGCATGGCGATCTACGACACGATGCAGCACCTCCGGGCGCCGGTGAACACGATCTGCATGGGCATGGCGGCCTCGATGGGGTCCTTCCTGCTGGCCGCCGGGACCAAGGGCAAGCGGAGCGCCCTCCCCCACTCGCGGATCATGATCCACCAGCCCTCGGGCGGGGCCCAGGGGACCGCGGCGGACATCGAGATCCAGGCCCGGGAGATCCTCTATCTCCGGTCCAAGATGAACGCCCTGTACGCCCTCCATACCGGGCAGCCGATCGAGACCATCGAGCGGGACATGGATCGCGACCGGTTCATGAGCGCGGAAGAGGCCAAGGCGTACGGCCTGATCGACGCGGTCTTCACCCCGCGCAAGGAGCTGGTCCCGCATTCGAACGGCAGGGAGACTTGACGGTCCGGGAACCGGAATCCACCTTTCCGGAACCCTTCCACCTTTGATCTCAACGCGGCTCCATGTCCAACGACAAGCACCTCCGCTGCTCCTTCTGCGGTAAATCGAAGGATTCGGTCCGGAAGTTCATTTCGGGCCCGTCGGTCTACATCTGCAATGAGTGCATCACACTCTGCAATGAGATCCTGGCGGAGGACGAAGAGCGCGAAGTCGCCGACAGCATCACCCAGGTTCCCACGCCCGGCGAGATCAAGGACGTCCTCGACCAGTATGTGATCGGGCAGGAGCGGGCCAAGCGGACCCTGGCGGTCGCGGTCTACAACCACTACAAGCGGATCAACGCCTCCAACGGCCGGGACACCGACGTCGAGCTGGACAAGTCCAACATCCTGCTGCTCGGCCCCACCGGCGTCGGCAAGACCCTCCTGGCGCAGACCCTGGCCCGCATCCTGGACGTGCCCTTCACCATCGCCGATGCCACCACCCTCACCGAGGCCGGCTACGTCGGCGAGGACGTGGAGAACATCCTGGTGCGGCTGCTCCAGGCCGGCGAGTTCAACGTCGCCGAGTGCGAGCGCGGCATCGTCTACATCGACGAGATCGACAAGATCGCCCGCAAGTCGGAGAACCCCAGCATCACCCGGGACGTGTCGGGCGAAGGGGTGCAGCAGGCGCTCCTCAAGATCCTCGAGGGCACGGTGGCGTCGGTGCCGCCCCAGGGTGGCCGCAAGCACCCGCAGCAGGAATACATCCAGATCAACACCAAGGACATCCTGTTCATCTGCGGCGGCGCGTTCGACGGCCTGGAGAAGATCATCGAGGCCCGGACCGGCCGGCAGCAGATCGGCTTCGCGTCCAGCGAGCGGCAGCGCGCTCCGGAGCTGAACGGCAAGAACCCCTACGCCGAGGTCGAGCCCGACGACCTGCTCCGCTTCGGGCTCATTCCCGAGCTGGTGGGCCGACTCCCCGTGGTGGTGTCGCTCGAGGCGCTGGACGAGGACGCGCTGATGCGGATCCTGGTCGAGCCCAAGAACGCCCTCACCAAGCAGTACAAGAAGCTCTTCGAGCTGGAGGACGTGGGCCTCACCTTCGACGCCGAATCGCTCCGCGCGGTGGCGCAGAAGGCACTCAAGCGCGGCACCGGCGCCCGGGGCCTCCGCTCGATCCTCGAGACCATGATGACCGACATCATGTTCGACCTGCCCACCCGCGACGACGTCCGCGAGATCGTGGTCACCAAGGAGGCCATCACCGAGGGCGTCTCGCCCCTGGTGGTGACCGAGCGCGCCAGAACCAAGCGCGAGGCGTGAGGGCAGGGCGCGAAGGCGCGGGGGCGCAAGGGCGCGGGGAGAAAGGCGGAGACGGCGGAGGGGCACACCTTCCGCCGTTCGGCCGTCCGGACCCGCCGGTCAACCCGCTCCTGGCGCTCCCGATCGAGTTCGTGGGGTCGTTTCCCGATCCGCTGGTCCGGCTCGATCCACCCCTCCCCGAGGTGGCGTTGATCGGCCGCTCGAACGTGGGCAAATCGAGTCTGGTGAACGCACTGGTCGGCCGCCCGGGGCTGGCCCGGGTGAGCGGGACGCCGGGAAAGACGACGCTCCTCAACGCCTTCCGGCTCCCGTCACTGTACCTGGTCGACCTTCCGGGCTACGGCTTTGCCCGGGCGGGAAAGGCAGCCCGGGCGGGGTACCGCCGGCTGATCATGCGGTACCTGGGTGAGCGCTCGACGCTGGCCGGGGTGGTCTGGCTGCTGGATGTCCGGCACCCCCCCTCGCGCGACGACGGGGAGATTCAGGAACTCCTGATCGCGAGCGGGCGCCCGGTGCTCGCCGTGCTCACCAAGGCGGACAAGCTCACCCGATCAGCCCGGGCGGTCCGCGCCCGAGAGCTGGCTTCGGCACTCGGCCTGCGGGACGATCAGGTTCAGCTCACCAGCAGCTCCTCCGGCCAGGGTATCGCGGAGCTGGGGCAGAGCATCCTCGCCATCGGAGAACGTCCATGAGACCGCGCCTGCCTGGTGCCCTGCTGCTCGCCGCCTTTGCCGTTCTGGCCGCCCCGGCCTGTGCTTCCGCGCAGCACCCGGACCAGCAGCCGGCCCCGGACCAGGCGCCGGGCACGGTGCCGCGGATGCCGCCGGAAGGGTACGGCTCCCTCACCCAGAACGACCTCACGCTCCGGATCGTCACCCCGGAGATCGAGGTCCGGATGGTGCCGCTGGACCAGCGGGTAACCCGGCTGCTGGCCCCGGACACCTACCGCTCGCTCCGGGGGCTGGTGGAGAGCCGGCGCGCCTCGATCGACTCGATCGCCAGACGCTCGGGCACCAGCCGGCCGGGTCTGGCCCTGGTGACGTTCTATGGCCAGCAGGCCGGGATCCGCTTCGACCCCCAGACGGTCGCGGTGACCTTCCGCAACCAGTATCTGCAGCCGATCGGGATCGTCCCCTACAGCCCACGGTTCAACTCCCAGCAGCTCAACGTGCGGGAGCAGGTGAGCGGGATCTATCTGTTCCAGGAGGAGCTGCCGGTGGGAGATTCGTTCCGCTTCAGCTACGGCGGCTTCAATTCCGACGACTGGCAGAACAAGCAGCGCGGGCTCGACCAGGAGCGTGCCCGCGTCTCGGCTCGGGCGCGCTCCAATGGCGCCGAC
>DATCWW010000156.1:0-13509 GCA_036566145.1 Gemmatimonadales bacterium | reverse complement strand
CGGGTGCCGTCGGGCGACCAGTCCGGGAAGGCGATGAACCCCAGCGTGCCCCCGACGATCCGCCGCGGCGTGCCGGAGAGGCTGTCGAGCACGTAGAGCTGCGCGGTGTCGCCGAATTCGCGGGTGAACGCGATCGCTCGTCCATCGGGCGACCACGCCGCCAGCGACCGGGACGAGAAGGTGTCGGCCCGCACCACCCGGCGGATGGCGCCGTCCCGCAGCCTGAGGGCGTAGATGTCCTCGGTGCCGCCGGGCTGCCGCGCCTGGAAGAGAATGTCGCGAGGCTCGGGCGAGAGGCACGCGGCGAGGAGAGATGCCCACGCCGCGGTCCTCGCGAGCCGCGCGACCAATGCACCGACTCTACCTGATCGGCTCATCACATTACGTCTGCGGCTGAGCAGGTTGCCGCAGCAAGTACCAGAGCAGGACGCCGGCGATCGGGATGCCGATCAGCGTCCGCGGGTCACGGCGGATGACCGCGTTGGCCAGGTCGCCCAGGAGGTTCGTCACCAGCAGTATCGCGGCGAGGCGGTAGCCGGCTCGGCGGCCGGTCCAGAGTCCGACCGCCGCCCCGATGCAGGCCAGCGATACCGTCGCCATCAGCAGCACGCCCCAGGTGCCGAGCGGGGCGAGCTCTTCCCGTGCCGACGGGCGAAGCCGCCAGACCGGGTCGAGCGGGCCGCCGGGGGTGGCGAGCAGCACCGCCGTGGTTCCGCTCATCACTGCGCCGAAGACGAAGAAGAGGCTTAGTGCAGTGATCCCCGCCGGGCGCCTGCCGACCGTCAGGTGCCCCGGGCCTTCCAGGCCTGGATCAGGCCCATGAGGCTGACCCCGAAGATCGCCCCGCTGGCGAAGAGCAGCAGGAAATCCACGGTGCGGACGTGCGGGGCGGCGCGTTGCGCCGAGACGAGGCCGACGATCATCGGCCCAGCGAAGATCCAGAGCTGACGTCGGGTGGGCTTTTCATCGGCCATGAGCTGCTCGACCTCCCTTCAGGCAGGTTCAGGCGGAATCGCACAGACCGAACGAGACGGCGGCGTCGTACAGCGAGCCGTGCCACTGGTCGTCGTCCCCCATCGAGGCCTGGCTCAGGAGCACCGCGCCCCAGGGCTCCTGCGGGCCGAAGCCGTCCTCGCAGTAGACCAGGGCGCGCTCGCCGTCCTCCAGCCGGGCCACCACGCAGCAGAGGCGGGTGGCGCCCAGCGCCCCGTACTCCCAGGCCAGGGCCACGAACGCAGGCTCGACCAGCACCCTTGCGAGGCGCTCTCGGCAGTCCTGGTCGGGGACCCGCTCAAGCTCTGCCGTGGCGAGAGCCTTCATCGCCGATGCGCTGCGCGACATGGACGGTCCGAGTGTTACGGTGATGAGAAAGTATCGGCTCTGCTGGCGAGCACAGGCCGAGGCGGCGCCTGGAGTTGGTCGGGGACCGAGTCTCTCGGCTCGGTACGCGGCGTCGGCACGCGGGGCGCCAGGGTCCAGCAGGTGGTGGCCGAGCGGAAGGAGCAGTCGTCCGTGCCGGCGGGTGTGGCCGAGGAGGACGACACCGACGCGGCGGCCGCGGCACAGCCGGAGAGCAGGGTCAGGGCGGTGGCCACCAGAGCGATCGTACGGGATGAGGTCATGGTCGGTCAGGGCGAGACGATGCCCGCCCCCTCTAGGTGAATCTCACGCATATAAAGGAAGAGCGGCAGCCCCAGCGACACCCCCACCAGCAGGTTCGCCGCGATCGGCGCCCAGAGGCGCGCCATCGCGAGCCGGCGGCCTTCCACCAGCACGAAGGTCCACAGCACCAGCGACGAGACGATCACGTCCCACCCGAAGAATCCGCTTACCGGGGTGGCGAAGAGCTGCTGGAGGAAGAGCCCGGGCCCGGCGCCGGGTGTTCCGAGGAACGGCAGGAACGCGGCGAGCGGCAGGAGGGTCCCGATCAGGCAGAGGGCGAGGTAGAGATGCCGGGGACGCATGCGGACTCCGGGTGAGCGGCTGCAGCCGGGCGCGAGACTTCGTGCGTGGAGGCGGGAGTCGTCCGGAAGGCTCCGTGCCGGGACACCCCGAATATGCGAGAGGATTCCGGTCGGCGCGAATTTTCGCGGGCCTCTCGCTAGCGGCGCCTCGTCCCGGACATAGATTATGGCATCCTTTCCAAAGCCAGGCCGATGCCGGACACGCTGCGGGACCGCCTGCAGGCTGCTCTGGGATCCCACTACACGCTCGAGCGCGAGCTCTCGGGCGGGATGTCGCGCGTCTTCGTGGCGACCGAGGCCGCGCTCGGCCGGCGCGTGGTCGTCAAAGTGCTCCCGCCCGAGCGGACCTTCGGCGTCAACGTGGATCGCTTCCATCGTGAGATCCAGGTCGCGGCCCAGCTCCAGCATCCTCACATCGTCCCGATCCTGCACGCCGGCGAGGCCGACGGGCTCCTCTACTACACCATGCCATTCGTGGCCGGTGAGTCGCTCCGGGCTCGCATGGCCGCGCGCCCGGGTCCGCTGCCGACCCCTGAGGCCGTACGAGTGCTGCGTGACGTGGCCAGCGGACTCGCCTTCGCGCACGGCCTCGGGATCGTTCACCGCGACATCAAGCCCGACAATGTGCTTCTGGCCGGTGACTCGGCTACCCTGGCCGACTTCGGGATCGCCAAGGCGTTGTCGGCCGCCGCCAGCCCCGACGCGGCGCTCACCACCGCTGGAATGACGCTCGGCACTCCGGCCTACATGGCGCCGGAGCAGGCGACCGGCGACGGCAGCATCGACCACCGGGCAGACCTCTACTCGCTGGGCGCGATGGCGTACGAAATCCTCACCGGCGAGCTACCCTTTATTCGAGCCACGCCGCAGGGGGTCATGGTCGCGCACGCGATCGAGCGGCCGGCCTCGCTCGCAGCCCGGCGGCCCGACCTGCCGCCGGCGCTCTGCGGGCTGGTGATGCGGCTGATGGAGAAGCGTCCCGAGGACCGACCCCAGAGCGCCGAGGAGGTCACCCGCCTCCTTGACGGTGTGGCGACGCCGAGCGGCGGGTCGGCGACGGTGCGGGTGGTTCGGGCGCGGCCGAAACGGCGCTGGGCCTATGTAGCGGCGGCGGCTGTGGCGGTCGTCGCGCTCGCGGCGCTGGTCTGGAGCCGGCGCGGGGTCGCCACCGCGTCGGCCGCCGAACGCCGGCCCGTCCTGCTCACCGAATTCAGTGCCCGGAGCGCCGATTCCACTCTCGCGAACATCGTGACCGAGGCCTTGCGGAGCGACCTGTCGCAGTCCCCGGCGGTCGTCCTGCTCTCGTCCGACCGGGTCGCGGAGGCGCTGGCCCGGTCCGGCCGCGACCGTGGCGCGCGGGTGGACCTCGCCCTGGGCCGCGAATTGGCACAGCGCGAAGGCGCGGTCGCGACGGTGGGTGGAGAGGTGTCTGAGGTGGGCGGTCAGGTGCTGTTCCTGGCTCGGATCGTGGATCCGACCAGCGGCGAGGACCTTGGCTCGTTGCGGGAGACTGCCCGCGACTCGAGCGACGTGCTCGCAGGGATCGACCGGCTGTCCCGCGGCGTGCGGCAGAAACTGGGCGAGTCGGCTCGGACACTCAAGGCGAGCCCGGCGTTGGCCCGCGCCACGACTACGTCGGTCGAGGCGCTGCGGAAGTACACTCAGGCGCTCACCTTGAAGGAAGACGCCGCAACGGAGGACGAGGCCGCGACGCTCCTGGAGGAGGCGGTGCGACAGGACACTGGGTTCGCGCTAGCCTGGCGCGAGCTGTACGATCTCCGGCCTACTGGCTCAGGCCAGTGGGAGGCGCTGCAGCATGCCATGGCTAACCGCGAGCGGCTGTCGCCCGCGGAAAGGGCGTTCACCGAGGCGACCTATGCCGATTACGTCGATAATTACCAGGACGAAGTTACCGCGCTCCGGACGGTGGTGAGATTGGACCCGGGGAACGCGACCGCGTGGGGAAACCTGGCTAAGGTCCTGCTGGTCCGCATGCCAGACGACGAGGGGGCTCTGGACGCGGCGCGCAAGGCGCTCGAGGCATCAGGCCATGCGCCCGGGCGGTTCATGGCGGTGATCAACGCTGAGCTCGCGAATCGCCATACCGAGGCAGCCCGGCGTGTGCTGGATTCTCTCCGATTGACCGCGCCAGACTCGCCGGACGCGGTGCTAGCGCAGATCGCGTGGCACACCCACTTCGGCGACTATGCGATTGCCGACAGCATCGCGGCCGTGGCGCAGGGAGACCCATCGTCCACCGGTTGGTCGCTGATACGACGGAACCTGCGTCTGCTGCAGGGGCGTCCTGCCGAAGCCGAGATTTACCAGCGCCGCTACACCCAGTTCCTCACCCAGCAAGGACGGCCGGAAACCGCACTCTGGAACGAGTTTGCCTACGCCCAGCTGCTCTCGAGAGTGGAGGGCACCGGACCGACCATCCAGAAGCGGCTGGATGAAGCGCTCCGCCGATGGCCCCCGCAGAAGATGAACCCGCTGGACCCACGCTACATCTTCATGGCCAGCTCGGCGGCGTGGTCAGGGAGGCCGGCGTTGGCGCGCGGGTTGCTGGCCCGGTGGATCGCGGTGCAGCCGGTTGCAACCGATTCGCTCGGGATCTACTGGGTGGAGGGTGATATCGCATTGGCCGAGCGGCGCTACGCAGACGCCGCGCGGTTCATGGGTCGGGCTGGCGACATGACGCCGGGGGCGGAGAACTACTATCCCCACCGTGCGCACCCACACGACTTGTTGGGAAACGTCGATTCAACAATCGCGTTGTACCAGGCATATCTCGGGCGAGTAAGCAGGCTTGAGGAGCGCCTCTACTGGCTCGACCCCGCCCACCTCTCCGAGACGTACGAAGCTCTCGGCCGCAACTTCGAGCTTCGGGGCCAGGCCGACTCATCGGCCAAGTACTACCAGGCGCTGCTCGACATGTGGAAGAACGCGGAACCGTCGCTGGATCCCAAGAAGGCGGCGATCAAGCAGGCGTTGGCGAGGGTGACCGCCGAGAAGGTCTCCCCATAGGAAGTGTAGCTCCCTAGTGCGACGCCCCCGCCTGCCAGCACCGCTCGGGCCCCTGCTGGTAGTAATCCTGCAGGGGGCAGTGCTCCAGCGTCGTTCCCGGCGCGCTGGCCATCGTCCCGCTGGTGTCCCGCTCCGCGACGCCGACCACGGTATCCGGCGTCACCCGATAGCGGATCAGGTGCGTGCGCTGCGCCGAGATCGGCGTGCCCGCCACCAGCTCGTTCGCGCCGCCGCCCCGCTCGGCGCGGAGCGCGCCGGGGCCGGCGAAGATCTCGCCGAGGTAGCGGTAGCTCCCGGTGGAAAGCTGGCGGAAGAGGAGCCACGGCCCGGCGCCGATCCCGAACATCGAGGACTCCGACACCGCGAGATCGGGTCGGCCATCGCCATCCACGTCCAGCTGCATCCGGAGCAGATCGGTGCGGTCCGGTGGGTGGGCGAAGAAGTCCTCGTCCTCCGGATTGAACCCCTCGATGAAGGCCCGGACCGGATCAGGGATCGACTCGACCTCGGGCACGCCGGGATCGGGGATGGAATCCTCATCCTGCGCCCAGGCGTGAGCCGGCAGCGCGAGCGCGACGAGGAGAATTACCGGTCGAAGGCGCACGGACCTGGTCAGCTCCCGGCGAAGGCCCGCTCCAGCGCCCCCACGTCGATCTTCTTCATCTGCAGGAGCGCCTGCATCGCCCGCTGCGATCCCGGATTCCTGGGGTCGCCGAACATGTGCGCCAAGGCCGTCGGCACCACCTGCCAGCTCACCCCGAACTTGTCCTTGAGCCAGCCGCACTGCTGCGACTTGGGGTCGCCGCCGGCGGTGAGCTTGTCCCAGTAGTAATCCACTTCCTTCTGATCGGCACAGCCGATCTGGAACGAAACGGCTTCGTTGAACTTGAACACCGGACCGCCGTTGAGCGCGGTGAAGTGCTGCCCGTCGAGCTCGAACTCAACGGTCATGACCGAGCCCGAGGGGCGCCCGTGGATTTCCTTCCCCGCCTCACCGTAGCGGCTGGTGCTGCGGATCTTCGAATTGGGAAAGATCCCGACATAGAACTTCGCCGCGTCCTCTCCCTCGCTGTCGAACCAGAGGCAGGGGGAGATCCGGTGTGCGATGGCCATCTGCGACCTCCATGAGTGCGAGTCGTCTACCGGCACGATGCCCGGGCCGGCCCGGAAGTTACACGAGCCTCACTCGCCCGGGAGCAGGATCACCTTCCCCCGCGTCTCCCGGGCCTCCAGCCGCCGGTGCGCGTCGGCCGCCTCGGCCAGGGGGAAGGTCCGGTCGATCGTCACCCGGATCGCGCCCGACACCGCCCACTCCTGCAGCTTCCGGCGCGCCGCCTCCCAGCGCTCCGGCGGATCGGCAGCCAGCCAGAACGCCGTGACCTGGAGGTTGCGCGGGTAGAGCGCGTCCGGATGTACCGGATCGGGCGGTCCGCTCGAGTCGCCGAACCAGACCAGCCGGCCGTACAGCGCGAGCGCCGCGAGGCTCGCTTCCTGGGTATCGCGTCCCACCGAGTCGAACACCGCGTCCACACCGTGTCCGCCGGTGGCGCCGCGCACCCGCTCGGCCAGGTCGGGACCGTACCGCATCGGCACGGCCCCCGCGGCCTCGACCAGCGGCAGCTTGGCCGCGCTCGCCGTCCCGAATACCCGGACTCCGCGCCGCACCAGCATCTGGACCAGGAGCGCGCCGACCCCGCCGGCCGCGGCGTGGACCAGCGCCGCGGCGCCGGAGGGAAGCGCCGTGCTGGCGTAGGCCAGCCCGTAGGCGGTGAGTCCCTGGGCCGGAAGGGCCGCCCCGGTGGCGAAGGCGAGCTCGTCGCGGAGGTGGAAGAGTGCCTGCGACGAAACCGTCGCATACTCGGCATAGCACCCGCTGGTGCGCGGGGCCCAGAAGGCGACCCGCCGCCCGCTCCAGACGGGATCGGTACCGGCGCCGAGGGCTTCGACCACACCGGCGGCCTCATTGCCCGGCGTCCAGGGGAGGGCGGGCGGATCGTAGACGCCGCGCCGCCGCTCGGTGTCCGAGAAGTTCACCCCGATCGCGTGGATCCGGACCAGCACCTCCCCCGGTCCGGGCTCGGGGAGGGGCCGATGTCCGGTCCGGAGCACATCCGGCGCACCTAGTGAATGCACGACGATTGCACGCATGCACGAGCCTCCTTGTCCAAACCGGCAAGCCCAAGTCGCCCTAAAGGATACGTCCGAGCAAGAAATCCGGACGGGCGGTCATTGGTCGGACGGGGCAAGGGTGACAGAATAGGCTCGGCCATGGTGACCAACCCTACGACCCGAGGTGATACGATGTCCCGCCGAGCCGACGCACTCGCTGACCGTCTGGAACAGGGGGCCAGTGCCCTCATCACCCTGGCCGCCGGCCTCTCCGAGGAGGAGTGGCAGGTCCGCATCCCCGGCGACGGCCGCACGGTCGGGGTGATTGTGCATCACGTGGGGAACATGTACCCGATCGAGATCGAGCTGGCCCAGGCGCTCGCCTCGGGCAAGCCGATCGCGGGCGTGAGCTGGGACGACGTGCACGCGATCAACGCGAAGCACGCCAAGGAATTCGCCAAGGTCACCAAGGCTGAAGCGATCGAGTTCGTCCGCCGCAACAGCGAGGCGGCCTCGGCGGCCATCCGGAAGCTGAGCGACGCCGAGCTGGACCGGGCCAACAGCGTGTCGCTCAACAGCGACGCCCCGCTCACCTGCCAGTTCTTCATCGAGGACCACGCGATGCGGCACAGCTACCATCACACCGCGAAGATCCGCGGGGCGCTGTCGGCGGCGAAGCTGGCGGTGGCGTAAGGGCGCACGGGCGGACAGGCGCACAGGCGCACTGTGTCGTCCTGAGCAAGGTGAAGGGGGCATCCTTATGGGTATGCCCCCTTTCATTCATTCAGCGCGCCCGTCCGCCTGCGCGCCTGTGCGCCCGTCCGCCGTCTACAGCCCCTCCCTCGCATACAGAATCGAAACTCCCGGCTCACTCACCAGCGCCTGATCAACGAAGTGATGCCGCTGCGAGACCCACCACTGGGCGTCGGGGCCGCCCGAATCGGCCCTGGCGACGAGCTGCCACATCGGCGAGCGGTAGCCGCTGGCGCGGGTCAGGAAGGTGTCGGCCGCGACCCGGACCGCGTACCAGACCACGCGCCCGGCGCGGTCGGAGAAGACCGGGAGCTGCGCCGCGTAGCCGGGACGGAGCGGCAGCGACGACAGGGCGAGCGGCAGCATGTTCCACTCGAACGGCCGCACGGCCAGCGGGTGCTCGCTGGTGGTCGGCGCGCCTCCGGCGGGTGTGGTGGTGGCGCGGACGGTGCTTGCGCCGAACTCGAGGTCGAGCACCCGGAACTTGTTGCTCGACTGCATCCGGATCGGGCTCAGCGTCGCGGGATCCACCCAACTGCTGTCCACCGTGAGCGCGTTGGGAGTGTCGAAGGTGACGACGTGCAGGAGCACCGGCCGGCCCTCGACCGTGTCGGCCGTAAGCACCTCGCTCTGCCGGCCGAAGGGGCGCGCCGTGTCGCCGCGGGTCATGGTGAGCTCCCGACGCAGCTCGTAGGGGCGGAGGACAGCCGGATCGAGCGCCGGGCTGCCGGCCTCGACGGTGTCGGAGAGCGCCGGCGTGCGGGGGCGCTGGGGCGCGGAGGTGTCGGGCATCGGAGCCGTCACGGTCGCGATACCGAGGGCGGTCAGGAGGAGCAGCGCGGGGCGAAGCATGGTGCCCTCGGAGGGTGGCGGACACGACTGGGTGCATCCTCCCGACGCACGCCCCGAAGGGCAGGTTTCACTCCGCCACGCGCGTCACTCCACCGCCTGAGCCTCGCAGTTTTCCCCATTACAGACGATCGCATAGGTGACGAGCAGTGCCGCCGCCGGCGCGACGATGGTCGCGCCGAGGGTGCGCCAGAGATGGGTTATCATCATGCCAGACCCGCCCCCTTGCCCGGCTGTGACACGAAGACCGGATCGAGTTGTCCCGCCGGCGCCCGGAACCCCCGCACCGCCGCGCGGCCCAGCCAGATGAAGATCGCCAGGCACGCCAGCTGGGTGAGCAGGAAGGGCGGCTCCTGCTGCTTGGGCGCCAGGACGATGAGTGCCGGGAGCCGCCGGAAGAGCTGGGCGATCAGCACGAAGAAGTTGAGGTAGAGAAGCGTCGCCGTCCCCACCACGTAGGTCCGCCGCCACCCGCCCGCGAGGCCCGCCCCATACCGGGCCCAGAGCACCAGCGGCAGCAGCACCAGCGACAGCACCCCCACCCCGTGGCTGGGGAGGAATCCGGCGACGGGGAAGAAGAAGCCGGTGGCGTTGGTGAAGAAAGTCGTGACCAGGAAGAGGCCGGTCCACCCGTCGAGCCGGGCCCCCGCCGCGAGACCGCCCACCACCACCAGCCCGGCGATGAGGGCGAGCAGGCTCACCCCGACGTGAAACAGCGTGAACGTCGTGATGGAAAGGCCGAGCACCATGGTGGACCTCCGTTCTGGGGAGAGCTGCGGACCCGTGTTGTCACAGTCCTGCCGCGCGGCTGGCGTGAATTCGTCCGGCGAAGTACGGTGTAGGACTTCAGCGATCTCCTCGTCCGGACGTCTCACCCGGAGACCAGTATGCCGATCATCACCGCGCTCGATGGCACCGAGATCTACTACAAGGATTGGGGCACCGGCCAGCCGGTCGTGTTCAGCCACGGGTGGCCGCTCAGCGCCGACGCCTGGGAAGACCAGATGGTCTTCCTGGCCGGCCAGGGATACCGCTGCATCGCGCACGACCGGCGGGGACACGGGCGCAGCAGCCAGCCCTGGACCGGAAACGACCTGGACACCTACGCCGACGACCTCGCGGCGGTGGTGACTACGCTCAATCTGAAGGATGCCATCCACGTCGGCCACTCCACCGGCGGCGGGGAGCTCGCTCGTTACATCGGTCGGCACGGGACCGCGCGGGTCGTCCGGATAGCGCTGATCAGCGCGGTGCCGCCGGGGGTGGTTCTGAGCGACGCCAACCCGAAGGGCATTCCGCCCGAGGCGTTCGACAACCTCCTCGCGGGGATGCTGGCCGACCGGGCGCAGTTCTTCAAGGAGCTGTCGGTGCCCTTCTACGGCGTCAACCGGCCCGGCGCCAAGGTCAGCGACGGGATCCGGGAGAGCTTCTGGCTCCAGGCGATGATGGCCGGGCTCAAGGCGGTCTACGGGAGCGTCAAGTCGCTCGGCGAGAGCGACTTCACCGACGACCTGAGGAAGTTCGACGTGCCCACCCTGGTACTCCACGGCGACGACGACCAGATTGTGCCGATCGACGCCACCGGACGGCGGACGGTGAAGCTGGTGAAGGACGCGAAGCTGATCGAGGTCGAGGGCGGTCCGCACGGGATGTGCACCACCCACAAGGACCGGATCAACGCCGAGCTGCTCAAGTTCTTCCAGGATGGCGGCGCGGCGACCGGCGTGAGGCAGGAGACGGCGGCGGCGGGGCGGGCATAGCCGTCCTGGCGGAAATCAGGGCGCTCGTAGGTGTTTTTGGGCCGCAGATGAGCGCAGACAACGCAGATAAAAGTCAGGGGATTCAAGGGTGGGTGAATCGAACCGCTCTATCTCCTACACCTTCTGCGTTTTCTGCGTTCATCTGCGGCCCTTTATCAGCCACAGATGAACACAGATAAACGCACGATGATGGGAGGTGGAGGCAACGCCAAATGGCTCTGAAGACCACCACTGCTTCCTTCTGTGTTATCTGTGTTTTCTGTGTTCATCTGTGGCTAAACTCTGCCTCAACAGCTCATCCAGCCACCGCTCGCACCGCAGGTCAAACTCCCCTGTGGTCACATCGGAAGGGCACGTCATTGCGCCGATGAACTCGCGCTGGGAAGAGACCGCCCACTCGGTGGTCCTGCTGGTGATGGCTCCGCTTCCGGGCTTGGGCTCGGCCGGCATCGCCTCGAACCGGTACGGCCGACCG
This sequence comes from Gemmatimonadales bacterium, assembly GCA_036566145.1. GTDB lineage: Bacteria > Gemmatimonadota > Gemmatimonadetes > Gemmatimonadales > GWC2-71-9 > CAVVWJ01. The sequence continues at coordinate 2,572 of DATCWW010000156.1, read as the reverse complement.
TCCCAGGTGATCGTTCGCATGTAGTACCGCACTGCCATCCTCGCTGCTGATGATGACGGGAACCGCTGTGATCCACAGGCACCAGGATACGCGCCGCCGTCACGCCGCGATCACCCCGATATCACCAGCGACAACCAATTCAATGCGAAGCAGTTAGCCCCCTCGCGGGAGCGGCCTCTTGCCCCATACCTGGAACACCCGCGGACAGGCCACCACCGTGTGCGGGTCCCGGGTGTACTCGGTCAGCTCCTCGATCACCCGATCGCACTCCTCCCGGCTGGTCACCTCCTCCAGCACCACCGAGTCGGCGATGTTGATCATCGTGCTCAGCGTCAGCTCCTTTTCCGCCGAGCGGCCGCCCTGGATCGGCTGGACCAGGCTGACGTGGGCGTCCGATAAGCCGGCATCGAGGCACATCCGGTAGAGCTCCATCCCGACGTTGGCGTCGCCACCCTTCCGGGCCACCACCCGGGTGTACAGCTCGCAATAGCGGTCGTACGCCGGGTTGGTCGGCTGACAGAAGGCGCCGCTGAAATCGATGTCTTCCACCACCAGCACCCCGTGAAGCCGCAGGGCGGCGACCATTCTTGCCACCAGCGTCTCGCGCTCCGCCAGGTGCGACACGATGAACCGCCCGTAGACCACGTCGTAGCTGTCCGGCTCGATCCAGGTGGTCACGTCGAGCACCCGGTATTCGACGTTCTCCAGCCCTGCCCGCCGAGCCTGCCGCCGCGCGGTGTCGAGCTTCACCGGGTCGAAATCGAGTCCCACGACGTGCCCATCCGGACCGACCCGCTCGGCCAGCGCGCGGCTCACGTGCCCCGCGCCGCACCCGACATCCACCGCGGTCATCCCCGGCCCGACGCCCGCGGCGTCGAGCAGCGCCTCGGTGGAACGCCCCATCACCTGGGCCAGTAGATCGAGGCGGCGGGCCCCGTGCTTGCCGCCCCGCAGGGCATACGCTGTAGTCATCATGACGACTCCATCCCATCCCGTCTGCAGCGGACGAACGCCTGATCGGCCTCCACGGATTCCTAACTAACGCGCCGAGACAGGCCCGCGCCAGAGCGCGACTAGGGAGACTGCGACAAGAGCGGCGCGTACCGGACACCGTCCCGGAAGACCAGCACGATGTCCCGGGTATGATGGATGTCGGCGAGCGGATCGGCACCGAGCACCACGAGGTCGGCCGCCAGTCCGGCCGCGATCGTGCCCCGCGCCGCCTCGATGCCGATGGCGCGGGCGCCGTTCCGGGTGGCGGCGGTGATGGCGTCGAGGGGAGAGAGTCCAGCCTCGACCAGCAGGGCCAGCTCCTCGTGAATGTCGGGCATCGTCCCCGGGGCGTCCACGCCGATGCTGTCGGTCCCCGCCGAGACCTGCACGCCGGCCGCCCACGCCGCGCGGGTCACCTCGCTGCTCCAGCGCCGGATCTCGGGCGGCGCGTCGCCCATGACGAACAGCGTCGCGTCGAGGATGGTGCCGCGGCGGGCCATCGTGTGGAGAAGCGACTGGATCCGCGGATCGTCCGCGCTCGGCGGCTGTGCCCGGCGCCGGTCGTTGAAGCCGGGGATCCGCTCGGCCGTCTCCCAGACCAGAAGCGACGCGTGCGAGACGACGTCCACTCCGGCCGCCACAACCTCGCTCGGCCGGGCGGGGAAGAGGGTCGCATGGGCCCAGACCTTGAGCCCCTGCCGATGCGCCTCCCGCACCAGCGGCTTCAGCACCGGGGCCGAGACCGCGGCGTACACCTTGATCGCCGTGGCGCCGGTGCCCCGCGCCTCGGCCACGACCTGGCGCCAGTCGGTCTTCGCGGTGACCGCCCGCGCCCAGGGGGCCTCGCCCGGGGGCACGCCCCGGCTCACCGCCAGGACGCGGGGGTCGGTGAAGAACTCGGGTCCCGCGGCGAGCGCGGCGTAGTAGATGGCGGGCGATTCGATGTCGCCCACCAGCGCCGCCCGCGCCAGCTCGGCGAGGGCCCGGCCGTCGCCCGCCATGTCGCGCACCGTGGTGACGCCGCCGTGGAGCGCGTTCCGGAGCCGCTGGATCACCAGGTCGCGCCGATCGCCGGCGCTGGGATCGGTGGCGAGATGCACGTGGGTGTCGATCAGGCCGGGGATCACCCACCGTCCCCGCAGGTCGAGCACCTCGGCGCCGGCCGGCGGCTCGGTGGAGTCGGAGGCGAACTCGGCGGCGATCCGCCCGCCCCGGAGGAGCAGCGTCCGCCCCGGGCGAGCGGGCGCGCCGGTGCCGTCGATCACGGTCACGTGGGCCAGGGCGACCTGCTTGTCATCCCGAGCGAAGCGAGGGATCTGTTCAGGATAGTTCCGGGACGCCGGCAGCAGGTCCCTCGCTGCGCTCGGGATGACAGCAGCACCCAGGCTGAGCACCAGCAGGGCCCATTGTCGGGAGATCGGCATGGCGGGAACGGCTCGGCCCTCCTATCTAGAAGTGACCGTGGGGCGGGTCGGGGAGGGATCCGACGGGAACCCTTCGGCGTTAATAGAGTGTCTCCAGCAGGACGGATCAGTCCTATGAATCGTAAGTACCTCCGCGCCACGGGGTTGGCAATCCT
>DATCWW010000147.1:0-6482 GCA_036566145.1 Gemmatimonadales bacterium | reverse complement strand
TCGGCTCGACCTCCTCGGCGCAGACCAACGCCCTGCCCAAGGTTTCGCCGGAGCTGGAGCAGGTCCGGGCCGCCCTCGACAAGTACAAGGACCCGATCCTCGCCGTCCACGACGGCTACTTCTCGAGCGTCGGCTGCGTCGAATACCCCAAGGGAGGCCACGAGGGCACCATGCAGTATGCGCCCGGCGGCATGGGGGTCCACTTCCTCAACCTGCAGCTCATCGGCCCGACCCTGGATCCGGCCAAGCCCCAGGTGCTCATCTATGAGCCCGACGGCGACAAGCTGCGCCTCGTGGCCGCCGAATGGTTCGTACCGGTGCAGGCGGCGGGAGGCACGCGTCCGGTCATCTTCGGCAAGGAGCTGGAAGGCCCGATGGAGGGGCATCACCCTCTGATGCCGGAAGGTCTGCACCACTACGACCTGCACGTCTGGCTGTGGAAGACCAACCCCGCGGGCGTATTCGCGCCGACGAACGCGACGCTCAAGTGCCCGAAGCAGGGGTATTCCTTCGCGGAGCAGGCGCCCAAGCTGGTGGACGCCCAGGCGCACTAGGCGGTCGGCGGAGCTTCACCCGCCCAGCGCGATGGTGGCCCATACGAGCAGCACCCCGATGGCGAGCATCAGCAGGCCGCTCAACCAGGGGCGCCGCCCGGCGTGGCCGCCGAGGTAGTACCCGCCGAGGAACAGCATCGCGAGCGCGATGCCGTTGGAGATCCGGAGCGCCCGGTGAGCCTCGTGGATGAAGGCGAACGGCAGCGCGACGGGCAGGGTGGCGAGGAAGACCAGGAAGAAGACCGCCACCGCCATCCGCAAGTCGGCGCCGGTGAGCGAAAGCCGCCCCGGCTCGGGCAGCCGGACCAGCCGGTCCCGGATCACGTCCACCTCGGCCGGCTGCATGGTCGACGCGACCAGGGGCGGCAGCGCATCCAGGATCAGCTCCCGTGCCCGGGCCGGGTCGGCCGCCTTCCGCACCTCGGTCAGGATCGCGATGTTGCGCCCTCGCTCGGCCAGCGCGGCGAGCAGGAACATCACCGCGTCCACCAGTCCCCAGGCGACGTTGCACCCCAGGGCGCCGATCAGCATTTCGCGGACTTCGCTCCGTTCCGCGGTGGCGACGCTCAGCGTTCCAGTGAACGTGAGCGCCATGATCAGGCCGAACAGGATCTCGGAGATCCGGTCCACCGGCGAGAGGACCGGGCCCGCGCCCTGTCGTCCCGACGGGGATCCGACGACGGAGGAGGAGACGTTCATGCCGGCACGAAGTAGAGGAGGAGGGCGATCGTCGCGTACACCGTAAGTAGCTGCACTCCCTTGAACCAGTTCCCCTTCCCGTCGTTGCCGACCGACCCCCCGATGAGCACCGCCAGGAGCAGCACCCCCAATTCGGTCCGGCTGAACGAGAGATCGAGGGGCTCCGGCGCGATCAGGCGGCTCAGCAGCACCAGGACCGGCGCCACGAAAAGCGCGATCTGGATGCAGCTGCCGTACACCACGCCCATCGTCAGGTCCAGCTTGTTCCGGGCGCCGGCGGCGATGGCCGACAGACTCTCCGCCGCTCCGCCCACGATCGCGACGATGATCATGCCGATGAAGGTCTGCGACATCCCCAGCGCCTCGCCGGTGCCCTCGGCGGCACCGACCAGGATCTCGCTCATCCAGGCCGCCAGCACCGACGCCCCGATCAGCGTGCCCAGCGCCCGGGTCATGCTCCAGGCGGGTCCCTCACCATGGCCGTGGTCGGTCTCCTCACCGGCGAACTCGTCGCCATGGGTGCCCAGCATGAAGTAGAGGTACAGCGCGTACACCACCATGAGCATCACGGCCAGACGGACGTTGATGGCGTGGACCTGGGGGAGATGCTCGGCGGCGGTAAACACCCGCTCGAAGGCGCCCGGCCCGGCCAGGCTGATGACGGCCAGGAGCATCATCGAGCTGTAGACCCGGGCGGCGCGGGGGTTGAACTCCTGGTTGTGGTAGCGCACACCGCCAATCAGGAGGGCCACGCCGAGCGACATGAGGAGGTTGGCCAGGATGGCGCCGATGATCGAGGCGCGGACCATCTCCAGCAGGCCGGACCTGAGCGCCGCCGTGGCGATGATCAGCTCGGGGAGGTTGCCGAAGGTCGCGTTGAGCAGGCCGCCGACCGCTGAGCCGGTGCGCGCCGCGATGTGCTCGGTGCCCTGCACGATCAGGCGGGCGGCGGGCACGATCGCGAGGGCGGCGGCGAAGAACACCAGAGCCGGCGAGGCCTCCGAGTGCTCCAGGACGACGCTGAGGGGGACGAAGAGCAACAGCCAGTTGGGGGATGGCCTGAGCCGCATGACCGCTCCTGGGTTCTCACCTCATGGGCCGGCTGGGCTGTTTGGCGGCCTAACGGTAACACCCCTCGGTCGCCGCCACGTTGTGTACCAAAGCCTAGGTGCGCTCCTCCCCTGTGCCGGACATTCTATCTACCGGTCACCCGCTTCCTCCCGAACTCGGCCTCCTTGGGGGCTTTATGCGTGTAGCCGAAACCCGGCCCCTAGCCGCGCTGCTCATCCTCGGTACCATTTCCGGCTGCAAGGAGCCTCCGCCTCCCCCGCCTCCACCCCCGGAGGTCGTGGTCCAGCCGGTGGACGTCCGAGACACGCCGGTGCAGGCCGAATTCACCGGCGAGATCCGCGGCGGGGAAGACGTGGAGGTCCGGGCCCGGGTAGCCGGGTATCTCCAGGCCCAGGACTATGATGAGGGCACCGTGGTCCGGAAGGGGCAGCTGCTCTTCCTGATCGATCCGAAGCCATTCGAGGCCACCGTCGCCCGAGCCCGGGCCGACGTGGCCGAGGCGGCCGCGCGGCACAGCCGGGCGGAGATCCAGGTCAACCGGCTCCGGCCCCTGGTGGCCGACAACGCCGTGAGCCAGCAGGACCTCGACAACGCCGTCGCCTCGGAAGAGGCGAGCCGGGCGAGCCAGGCCGCCGCGGAGGCCCAACTCACCTCGGCCCTTCTCGATCTCGGCTATACCCGGGTGACCAGCCCGATCACCGGCCTGGCCGGCAACCGGCAGCAGGACGTCGGGTCGTACGTCGGCAGCCCCCAGCCGACGGTGCTCACCGTGGTGTCCTCCCTCGACCCGGTCCGATTCGACTTCACCATCTCCGAGGCCGAGTACCTGGCCTACGCCCGGGCCACCCAGGCCAAGGCCGGCAAGCGCAGCGGCCCCGGCCCCGAGCTCGAGCTGGTGCTGGCGGACGGCTCGACTTACCCGGCGAAGGGCAAGATCACCGTGGTCGGACGGGGGGTGGACGCCGAGACCGGCACCCTGCCCCTCCAGGCCACCTTCCCCAACCCGGATGGGCTGCTCCGGCCTGGCCAGTTCGGCCGCGTCCGCCTCCCGGTCACGACCCGCAAGAACGCGATCCTGATCCCCCAGCGGGCCGTGCAGGAGCTGCAGGGGACCTACAACGTGTTCGTGGTCGGGAACGACAGCATCGCCCAGATTCGCGCCATCAAGCCCGGCAACCGGGTCGGCAGCGACTGGGTCATCACCGATGGTCTGGAGCCGGCCGACAGGATCGTGGTGGAGGGACTCCAGAAGGTTCGCGACGGCGTGAAAGTCCGTCCCACGGCCGCCAAGGCCGCGCCGCCCGACACCACCGCCGGAGCATGAGGCATGGCTGACTTCTTCATCCGGCGGCCGATCGTCGCCATCGTCGCGTCCATCGTCATCACCCTGCTCGGCCTCGCGGTCCTGCAGAAGCTGTCCATCGAGCAGTATCCCGAGCTCTCGCCGCCGACCATCCGGGTCGAGGGCACCTACCAGGGCGCCTCCGCGGAGGTGGTGGAGCAGTCGGTCGCCACGCCGATCGAGCAGCAGGTCAACGGCGTGGACAACATGATCTACATGAAGTCGCTCAACACGAGCGACGGCCGGATGCTGCTGGACGTGTCGTTCCAGGTCGGCATGAACCGCGACATGGCGAACGTGCTCGTACAGAACCGGGTCTCCCAGGCCCAGTCGCGGCTCCCGCAGGAGGTGACCCAGCAGGGCGTCACGGTCAAGAAGATCAATCCCAGCATCCTGATGGTGATCTCGCTCTACTCGCCCAAGGGGACCCGGGACGCGCAGTTCCTCAACAACTACGCCATGATCAACATCCGGGACGCGCTGCTGCGCGTGCCCGGGATCGCACAGGTGGACCTCTACGGCGGCGCCGAGTACGGGATGCGGGTCTGGCTCCGTCCCGACCGCCTTACCGCCCTCGGACTGACCCCCTCCGACGTCATCCAGGCCATCAAGGAGCAGAACCTCCAGGCCCCGGCGGGGCAGGTCGGCGCCGCGCCGTCGCCGCCGGGCCAGGAGTTCACCTACACGGTCAAGGCTCCCGGCCGGCTGGTGAGCGCCGAGGAGTTCGAGAACATCATCCTCAAACAGACGTCCGGCGGTCGCGAGCTCCGGATCAAGGACGTGGGCCGGGCCGAGCTGGGCAGCGAGAACTACCGCTCCTTCGGCCGGGCGATCGTGAAAGACTCCACCGGGAAGTGGCTCGAGGGACCGGCGGCGTCGCTGACGGTGTACCTCCTGCCGGGGGCCAACCAGCTCGCATCGGCGGAGGGGATTTACCACACGCTCCATGAGCTGAGCACGTACTTCCCCACCGACATGGCCTACGAGATCGTCTACGACACCACTCCGGCGGTCGAAGCGAGCATCGAGGCGATCCTGCACACCCTGGTGGAAGCGTTCATCCTGGTGAGCCTGGTGGTGTTCGTGTTCCTCCAGAGCTTCCGCGCCACGATCATCCCGCTGATCACCGTGCCGGTGTCGCTGATCGGCACGTTCATCTTCTTCCCGCTGCTGGGCTTCTCGATCAACACGCTGACGATGTTCGGCCTGGTGCTGGCCATCGGCATCGTGGTGGACGACGCCATCGTGGTGGTCGAGGCGGTGATCCACCACATCGAGCACGGGAAGACGCCGCACGACGCCACCGTCCAGGCCATGAAAGAAGTCTCGGCCCCCGTGGTGGCGATCGCGCTCATCCTCTCGGCGGTGTTCGTGCCGGTGGCTCTGCTGGGCGGCCTCACCGGCCGCCTGTACCAACAGTTCGCGCTGACCATCGCCATCTCGGTCCTGCTGTCGGCGTTCCTGGCGCTGAGCCTCGCGCCGGCGCTGTGCGCCATGCTCCTCAAGCCGGCTACGCCCACCGGCGGGCCGCTCGGCGCCTTCTACCGCGGGTTCAATCGCGTGTTCGACGTCACGACCAAGGGTTACGTCAAGTGGACCCGGCCGTTCGTCCGGAAGGCGGTGCTCACCATCGGCGTGGTGGTGCTGGCCACGCTCATGACCGGCGCCCTCGGCAAGGCGCTGCCGGTCGGGTTCGTACCCGACGAGGACATGGGCATCTTCATGCTCAACATCCAGCTCCCCCCTGCCTCCTCGCTGGAGCGCACCGAAGGGGTGGTGAAGCAGGTCGAGACCGTGCTCAAGCGGACCGACGGGATCGTCGCGTGCAACGGCGTCGGCGGGCTGGGGATCCTGACCAACTCCTTCAGCCCCGAGTTCGCGTCCTTCTTCTGCAAGCTCGCACCGTGGGACGAGCGGAAGTCCGACGCGCTGCACGTCGCCGGGATTCAGCAGACCCTCCGGCGCTCCCTGGCCGACATCCCGGGGGCGGTGATCTTTCCGTTCAGCCCACCGACCATCCCCGGGTTCGGCGCGGCCGGCGGCTTCAACTTCCTGCTCCAGGACCGGAGCGGGACCATGAGCGTGGCCGAGCTGGGCAAGCAGACGCAGACCTTCCTGGACGCGGCGCGGAAGCGGCCCGAGCTGGCCAACCTGTTCACCTCGTTCAACCCTCAGGTGCCCCAGGTCGCGGTGGACCTGGACCGGGAGAAGGCGCGGAGCCTCGGGGTGCCGGTCAACGACGTGTTCGCCGCCCTCTCGGCCTCGATGGGCGGCGCCTACGTCAACGACTTCAACCGGTTCGGCCGGCTCTACCGGGTGTACGTCCAGGCGGAGCCGGCGTTCCGGCAGAAGCCCGAGGACATCGGGCAGTTCTACGTCCGGAGCCAGACCACGGGCGAGATGATTCCGCTGTCCACGCTCATGACGGTCAAGCCCGCCTCCGGCACCGAGATCACCGTCCGCTTCAACCTGTTCCGGTCGGTGGAGATCAGCGGTGTCCCGGGACCCGGCTACACCTCCGGCCAGGCGATGACGGCGCTCGAGGAGGTGTCGGCCCAGGTGCTCCCCCGCGAGATGGGGTTCGCCTATTCCGGCTTCTCCTACCAGGAGAAGCAGGCGCCCCCGGCGGGCCCGACCTTCGTCCTCGCGATCATCTTCGTGTTCCTGCTCCTCGCGGCGCTCTACGAGAGCTGGAAGCTGCCGTGGGCGGTGCTGCTGGAGACGCCGCTCGTGGCCCTGGGCGCTTTCTTCGGAGTGTGGCTCGCGGGCTACGACAACAACGTGTTCGTGCAGGTCGGCCTGATCATGCTGGTCGG
>DATCWW010000133.1:0-2490 GCA_036566145.1 Gemmatimonadales bacterium | reverse complement strand
TCGGCTCGATGTATCCCCTCGCCCGCCAGTCCGGGATCTCCAATCAGGACATTTCGGGGCACAAGTACGCCCTGATGCGCCAGGCGTTCGAGGACGCCTTCAAGGACCACCCGCCCCTGGCGATGGTCTCGGGGCACGATCACAACCTGCAGGTGATCCGCGGGGGAACGCCGCGCATCACCCGGGCGGCATACCAGCTGGTGAGCGGCGCGGGCATCCTGAACCACTCGAGCCTCGTGCGCCACATCGAGGGGACGCTGTTCGCCCGGGAGGCGGCGGGGTTCATGCGCCTCGACGTCACCCGGGACGGCAGGGTGCGGCTCTCGGTCACGACGGTGGTCCCCGAAGGCTCCCGGGCCAAGGGGGAGAGCGCCGAGGTCTACTCCCTGTGGCTCACCCAGGAGGAGGGGGTATGAAGCCCCTGGTCCTCTTCGTCGTCCTGGCCGGAGCTCCGCAGGCGGCCGCGGCCCAGGATTACGCCGCGGCCCAGGGCAGCGCGGCCGCCTCGGCGGAGGAGACTCGGCGGGTGGTCCCGGGTCCACAGTACCAGCGTGGCGGTCTGCACCGGACCCTCCTCGGCGCCCACTATCGGGACCTCTGGACGGCGCCGGTGACGGCTCCGGTCCTGGACCTGCGCACCTTCGCGGGTGGGCTCACGCCGGATGAGCTCGGTGGGGGGCAGCAGACCCGCTCGCTCGATATGAAGGGCGAGGACGGACGCACCTACGTCTTCCGCTCGCTCGACAAGGATCCCACCCCGGCGGTGCCGCCGATGTTCCGGGAGACCGTCGTGCATCGCGTCGTCAAAGACGCCATCAGCGCGGGTTACCCGGGCGGCCCGCTGGTCGCCGCCCGGCTGCTCCGATCGGCCGGCGTTCTCCATGTCGCCCCGAAGCTGTTCGTGATGCCCGACGACCCCGCGCTGGGCGAGTATCGCAAGGAGTTCGCCGGCCTCCTGGGCTACGTCGAGGAAAAGCCCGGGGACGGCTTCGCCGGAGCGAAAGAGGTGATGGACAGCGACGAGCTGCTCGACAGTCTGAGCGCCGGTTCGAACCAGCAGGTGGACGCACGCGCCTTTCTCCGCGCGCGCCTCATGGATCAGCTCATGGGCGACTGGGACCGCCACCGCGATCAGTGGAAGTGGGCCGCCGCCAAGGGGGCAGTGGGCACGGTATGGCGGCCGATCCCGCGGGACCGCGACCAGGCGTTCGTCCGCTACGACGGGCTGTTCCTCAAGGCCGCCCGGCAGGCCCACCCGAAGCTGGTGGTGTTCGAGCCCACCTACCCCAAGCTGCTGGGCCTGACCTGGAACGGACGCGACCTCGATCGGCGCCTGCTCAGCGGGCTGAGCTGGGCCGACTTCGATTCGATCGCCGGCGACCTGGTGGTCCGGGTCAGCGACGCCGCGATCGACAGCGCGCTGGCCGAGCTGCCCGCGTCCTTCCGGGGCGACTGGCTCGAGCTCACGCGCACGGCGCTCATCGCCCGGCGCGATGCGTTGCCGGCCCAGGCCAAGGCCTACTATCGGCAGCTCGCCAGGGACGTGGACGTCGTCCTCAGCGGCGGCGCCGACTGGGCCGAGGCCGAGCGCGAGGAGGACGGCGGGCTCACCCTCACGCTCAGGAGCGAGCCGCGCGGCCGACCGTTCTTCGAGCGACGCTTCCGGCCGGACGAAACCACGGAGGTCCGCCTCTACCTCGGCGGAGGCGGCGACCATCTGACCGCGAGCGGCCCGGACCGGGGCGGCACCCTGCTCCGGGTGATCCGGGATCCTGCGGTCGAGCTCGTGGGAGTGGACGCGACCGGCATCGAGATCCACGACCCCGAGATCCCTCACGATCTGCACATCGAGGACCCGATCGACGCGGGCATCCCGCCGCGCGACTGGGGCAGCTCCACGGGAGTCGGCCCCCGAATCGCCTACGACGCGGACCTGGGAGTCATGCTGGGCGGCGCGGCGACCCGGACCGACTATGAGTTTCGGAGGGAGCCGTACGGCTCCAAGGTGCGGTTCACCGGCGAATACGCTACCGGAGCGGAAGGGTTCCGCCTCGGCCTCGATGCCGACATCCGGCGGGCCGATCGGCGGAGGCGGTTCTTCCTGCACCTCGGTGGGTCCCAGCTGGAGGTGGTGCGCTTCGCGGGGCTGGGGAACGAGACGCCGCCGCCGGCGGAGACGTCCGACTACGACGTCCACCAATGGCGGTTCACCCTGGCTCCCTCGTACGAGTACAGCCCGACTGGACATCTCCAGCTCACCGTCGGCCCGGTTCTGCGCTACACCACCACCAGTCTCGATCCCGAGCATGTGGTGGGGGCGGAGCGGCCGCTCGGCGCCACCGGCTTCGGGCGACTCGGAGCCGCGGCGAAGCTGTCCGCGGAAGCACCTGACACGCTCCGGCCGGAGCCCAGAGCCAGGGTGGAGCTGGGGGCGTCGGCGTTCGCGCCTGTCTGGAGCGCGGACCGGAGCTACGGCGACGTACGAGCCGA
>DATCWW010000112.1:0-3940 GCA_036566145.1 Gemmatimonadales bacterium | reverse complement strand
AGCGACCCCCTCGCGGCGGCGCTGGATCTGCTGCTCGAGACCCGGTTTCACGCCCTGCCGGTCGTCCGTCGTTACGGCCACGGCCCGGAGCTGGTCGGCATGCTGGAGCAGCGGCACCTGCTCCCGCTGCTCGCGAGCGGCGGGTGAGGTCGGGCTGGCCACGCCCATGCGGCCCCCGGGAGGGGTCACCGACCGACCTGTCCATGCTGACGGGCACAGCAGGAAGTTGAAGAAGGGTGCGAGCATCGCCTACCATCTCGTAAGCCCTTTTCCCCACGTCTTCATATTCTCTTCATCCGCGCGAATCTAGCCTTCGCGTATCGCTCTCCGGCTTTCCATTTGGCGCAAGGATATTCCCATGGCCAACACTCCGTCTCCCTATCGGTCCATTCTCGTCCCGCTGGACGGGTCGAAGCTGGCGGCCGAGGCGCTGCCGCTGGCGGCCAGGATTGCCCGCAGCTCCGGGGCGAAGCTTCGGCTGGCCCTGGTCCACCAGCATCCATCGATCGCGGTCGACATCACCGTCGGCAAGACCATGACGAATGTCGATCTGGCCGCGCGGAAGGCCGAACGGGCATATCTCCGTGGGATCCAGTCCCGCCTCCGCGAGGAGGGCACCCGGGTCGCCTCGGCGGTGACGCTGACGGGGCCGGTCTGCCCGGCACTCGTCACGTACGTCCGCGAGCTGGGCATCGATCTCGTCGTGATGGCGACTCACGGACACGGCGGACTTCGCCGCGCCTGGCTCGGGAGCGTCGCCGATTACTTGGTTCACCACCTGCGGGTCCCGATCCTGCTGGTGCGCCCCGCCTCGGCCCACCGGGCGGGGGTGCCACCCACTGAGGTGCTGGTGCCGCTCGACGGGTCGCCCCTGGCGGAAGAAGCGCTCGGTCCGGCAGTGGACCTGGCAAGGGCTTGGGACGCGGGAGTGAGCCTGCTCCAGATCGTGGGGCCGGTCCTGCTCTCGACCGAGCCGGCCTTTCCCGTGCCCTCCGCCTATGACGGTGAACTCACCAACATGGCTCGCGACGCGGCGCAGGACTACCTCGACGACGTCGTGGAGCGCCTGCGGGAAGAGGGAGTGCGGGCAACGGGGGCGGCGGTGATCGGCTGGAACACCGCCGATGCTATCCTCGAGGCGGCCCGTCCGGAGCGCGTCGTCATGCTAGCCGTCGCCACCCACGGGCGCGGCGGATTGCAGCGTCTGATGCTCGGCAGCGTGGCCGACAAGCTGATCCGCGGCGCGGACGTGCCGGTCCTGGTGCACCGGCCTGCGGGGCCCGTCGAGCACAAGGCTCGGCGCGCGCGGCCGCGTCGGGTGCCTCGCGCCAAGGCCAGGAGCTGAGCCGAGGCACGCCGAGCCATGCCCGCCACACTCTAGGTCATGACCTCGACCGTCGCCATCGCCGAGGCGGCGCCCCCGACCGGGCTCAGCGCCGACGAGGCGGCCCGGCGTCTCGCGGCCGAAGGACCCAACACGGTCGGCATTGAGCGCGGTCGGCACTGGGCCGGAATCCTCGCCGCCCAATTCCACAGCCCCCTCGTCCTGGTGCTCGTCGCCGCGGCTGCCATCTCGCACCTGCTCGGCGAGCGGGTCGAGACCGGAGTGATCCTGGCTCTCGTAGCCGTCAACGTTGCGGCAGCGCCCGCGGCGCTGGCGGGGTCGGGGTGATCGCACGCTTCATGGTCGACTTCGGAGAGCCGAGCGCCCTTTTCGATCTGCTGCTCATCGGCCTGCTGCTGGTCCAGAGATCGATGCCGGGCGACGTGTTCCGCACTGCCTGGTTCTGGAGTCTGTCCTGTCGGAGCTGATGGTGACCTTCGCGCTGCGGAGCCGGCTACCGCTGGTGCGCAGCCGCCCCGGCGGGTGGCTGCCCTGGAGCTCGGTGGCCGCCGGGGTGGCGAGGATCGCGGTGGTGGGAAGCCAGATCCCGCGGCACTGGGCCTCCGGGCACGGGCCGCTGAACTGCCGGTGAGGTCCGGTTCATGGAGATTTCACGACCAGTTCAGCATGGCCCTCGCATTATCGGGGGACCACCGAAGGCGGGCAGGTGAATCATCTCCGATCCGCGCCCCGCCGACCATGCACCATGGAGGTTTCGATGAAGCTCACCAAGGCAGTTCCCACGACGATCGCGACCGTTCGCGACGAGTTCGACCGGCTGTTCGACCAGCTGACGAGCTCCGGCATCTTCCCGACTCCGAAGGTCTTCCACGCCATGTGGACCCCGTCGGTGGATTTCTCCGAGAACGAGAAGGAGTACATCGTGCGCCTCGAGGCGCCGGGCATCCCCAAGGAGGACCTGGAGGTGAATCTCGAAGGCCAGACCCTGACCCTCTCAGGCCGGCGTGAGTTCGCCAAGGAGGAGAAGACGGAGGAGTACTTCTGGCAGGAGCGGGAGCAGGGCCGGTTCGTGCGCGCCATTCAGCTGCCCGGCGCTGTGGATCAGGCCAAGGTGGCAGCGAGCTATCAGGACGGGATCATGACGATCCGTCTCCCCAAGACCGAGCCGAGCGCCAAGACCCGGGTCGCCATCAAGTAACGAAAGGAGCCCAACGATGTTGTACACCGACAGCAACATCCAGCGAGACATTACCCAGGAGCTGCAGTGGGAGCCGAGCCTCCGGGACGACGACATCGCGGTCGGCGTCCGGGGCGGCGTGGTGACCCTGGGCGGCTTCGTGGACAGCTGGTCCGAAAAGGGCCGCGCGGAGCGGATCGCCGCCCGCGTAAAGGGCGTGAAAGCCATCGCCAACGAGCTGGAGGTGAAGGTCCCGGGGCCGTTCGTCCGCACGGATGCGGAGATCGCCCATGCGGCCACCTGGGCCCTCGAGTGGGATATCACGGTCCCCCACGATCGGATCCGGGTCAAAGTGGAGAAGGGGTGGATCACCTTGGAGGGCGAGGTGGAGTGGTACTCCCAGAAGGAAGCCGCGGAGCGCGCCATCCGCGACCTGACCGGCGTGCGCGGGGTGTTCAACGCGATCACGCTGGCCGCGCACATTACGCCCCGTGACGTGAAGAAGCGCATCAAGGACGCGCTCCATCGCGCGGTCGAAACCGACGCGGAGCGCATCGCGATCGAAATCACCGGGCACAAGGCGATCCTGACTGGTTCGGTGCGCTCCTACGCCGAGTTCAAGGATTCGGAACGGGCCGCACGCAACGCGCCCGGCGTCACCGAGGTGGACAACCGCCTGGCGATCGCCGCCGAGCTGGCGACGGTGTGATTCCCACACGCCGGGGTGGCCTGGTCGCCGCCCCGGCAGCTCAGCGCTGGGCGACGCCCGCCGGCGATGGCGATGACGAGGAGGATGCTATGCGACGCTCGAGAGTCGCCGAATCCGCGGGCATTGACCGTGAGCACCTGACCCGCGTACTGCTGGAGCAGATGGAGCAGGCCTACGGAACCGAGGGGACGCCGGGGCTCAGCCGGTTGCTCGGCGAGCTGTTGCGGCGGCTGGACGATCGGGTCCTGCGGGACTACGCGCTGGCGGTCGGTCTCACCAGCGAGCTGGAGACCCAGGCCAGCGAGGCCGGCTCGCCGGGCCGCTGACGTCGGATCCACGGAGGGAGACGATGACCCGCGAGGCATGTCTCAAGACGCGGTACGCATCTCTCTACCGCTGTCTGCGACCAGAAGTCTGGGAGCCAGCCGCGGTGGTGGCTGACCGGCTTCTGGCGTGGTCCCTGGAGCATCCGGGTACCGCAGGCCTGGTTCGTTCCGGTCGCGTGCTCGACGAGCAGCACTTCAGCTTCCGCGGGCGCTCCCCCCGGGCGGAGCGCTGCTGTACTCGGGCGGGGGAACGGTGAGATGACAGCTCTAGGAGGAGATCAGGAGCAGGCGATGAAGACCATGCGACTCACCCTGCGGCAAACCGTCGGCGAGGTCATGAACGGCACGCCGGTTACCCTGCCGCCCGGCGCCAGGATCCGGGA
>DATCWW010000109.1:0-2102 GCA_036566145.1 Gemmatimonadales bacterium | reverse complement strand
GCGGCCACGGTCATGGACCGCTGGATCCAGTCCCACGCGGCACGCGGCGTCTGCGCCAGCGGGAGATAGAACTCGGGGTCGGCCGGCTGGCTCATGTCCTGCGCCCGGACGTCGCTCACGACGCCGACCGCGGTCTTCCAGCTCGGCACCCCGTCCGGGCCGGCGTCGCAGCAGGCGATCCGCTTGCCGATCGGGTCCTGGCCGGGGAACGCCTCCCGGGCCAGGCGCTCGTTGATGATCATGACCAGCGGCGCGCCCTCGCGGTCCTGGTCAGTGAAGCCGCGACCCCGCCGTAGCGCGATCCGCATCGCGGCGAGATACCCGGGCGACACGATCCGGCGCGACGAGTTGATCGCCGAGGCGATCTCGTACGGCCGGCCTTCAGGGACCAGCCCGTTGGTGCCGCCGCCCTCGAGCGGCCCGACCGATGCGAGCCCCGACGCCGTGACTCCCGGCGCAACCGCCACGCGCTCGCTGAGCCGCTCGAACGCGCTGCGCGCCTGATCGGGCGCTTCATATCCCGTCGTCGGGAGCGACACCCGTGCGGCCACCACACCGGTCGGGTCGTACCCCGGCTCCACCCGGTTGAGCGCCGCGGCGCTCCGGATCAGCAGGCCCGCGCCGGTGAGGAGGATCAAAGCGAGCGCGATCTCCACCACCACCAGGGCGCTCCGGAGCCGGTCCCGGTGCACGCCGCCGGTGCGACCTTCCTTCAATACCGCGTGGGGCGGCCGCGCCGCGAGCCGGAGCGCGGGCGCGAGCCCGAACAGGAGCCCGGCGCCCAGCGTGATCGCCAGCATGAACGCCAGCATCGGCCCGTCGACCCGCGCCTCCGCCAGCCGGGGGACGTCCGGCGGCCCGAAGGCGGTGAGGCCCTGGATTGCCCAGTGGGCGACCAGCACGCCGAGTCCGCCTCCGAGCCCCGCAAGCAGCAGGTTCTCGGCGAGTGCCTGCCGGAGGAGGTGCCCTCGGCCCGCGCCGACCGCCGCGCGGATCGCCATCTCCCGTCCCCGCGCCGCGCCCTGCGCGAGCAGCAGGTTGGCGATGTTGGCGCAGGCGATGAGCAGCACGAATCCGACCGCGCCCAACAGGACGAACAGCCGGGGGCGGTAGTCCTGCACCAGCTCCTCCATCAGGGGACTGGCGCCCAGGCTCCGCTCCTGGTTCTCCTGGGGAAAGCTCTGCGCCAGCTCACGACCGATATCGGCCAGCTCGGCCTGGGCCTCGGCCAGGGTCACGCCCGGACGCAGCCGGCCGAGCACCGTGAGGTAGTGGTCGTCGTGCTGGGCCAGCCGCTCGGGGGTGAAGGCCGTGGGCACCCAGAGCTGTTCCCCCAGCAGCGCGAAATCGAGCGAGGCGGGCATCACGCCGATGACGGTGGCGGGCCGGCCGTCGAGCCGCACCTCGCGCCCGACCACCGACCGGTCCGCGCCGAAGCGTCGGCGCCAGAGACGATCGCTCAACACCGTCACCTGCGCTCCGCCCGGAGTGTCCTCGTCGGGCGCGAAGGTCCGGCCCAGCGCCGGAGCCACGCCGATAAGACGGAAGTAGTCCGCTCCCACGCGAGCTGCCGGCACGTTCTCCGGCTGGTCCAGTCCCGCGAGGTTGAGCTGCTGGGGATAGGTCGGGACTAGGTACTCGAACAGCCGGTCGCGGCGCCGAAGGTCCGCCCAGTTTCCCACCGACATGGCTCCCACGTGCCCGCGCCACAGCTCGCGCACCAGCATCACGCGCTCCGGCTGAGCCCAGGGCAACGGCCGGAAGAGCACCGCGTACACCGCCCCGAACACCGCCGCGGTCCCCCCGATGCAGAGCGCGAGCGTGAGCACCACCGAGACGGTGAAGGTAGGTGTCCGGCGCAAGGCCCGGGCGGCGACACGAACCGAGCGAAGCAGTCCTTCCATACGAGACCTCGAGCATCAGTCCGCGCGCAGCGCGACCATCGGATCCACCCGGGTCGCGCGGCGCGCGGGAATCCAGCTCGCCGCCAGGCCGACTCCGGCCAGCAGCGCGACGATCAGGGCGAACACGGCGGGGTCGGTGGCGCTCACGCCGAAGAGCAACGCGTCGAGCACCCGGGTGAAGGCGGCGGCTCCCGCCAG
>DATCWW010000091.1:0-6628 GCA_036566145.1 Gemmatimonadales bacterium | reverse complement strand
ATGGCGGTGAGCAGGTTGTTGAAGTCGTGCGCGATGCCGCCGGCGAGGTTGCCGATCGCCTCCATGCGCTGCGATTGAATCAGCTGCTGCTCCGTCCGCCGCTGGTCGGTGACGTCCTGCGCCACGCCGATCAGACGGTTGGTGCCGGTCGCCTCGTCCCGGTAGATCCGGCCCATGAGCGCGGTCCAGCGCTCGTCTCCGGGATTTCCGGGCGCCCGGAACTCGAGCTTGAATCCCGATCGCTCGGCGATCGCCGCGCCGATCTGCGCCGCCACCCCCGCGCGATCGGGAGGGGAGACCCGCGCCAGCAGGGGCTCCAGCAAAGGGGGACCGTCCGCCGGCAGGTCGAGGACCCAGGCGTCGAGCCGGGCCGAGTCGAGCGCCAGGCGCAGGCGGGCCGCGTTCTGCCGCAGCTCGACCTGCTGCTCCGCCGCCGTCGCCACCATCCGGTTGAAGGCGTCGGTCAGCACGCCGATCTCGTCGCCCGCGCGCGGTGGCACCTGCAGCCGGTAGTTACCGGTCTCGGTGATCTCCCGCGCTGCGCCGGCCAGCCGCAGCAGCGGGACCGTGACCGAGCGTCCCAGCATGCCGAGGAGCAGGGCACTGGCGATGCTGAGCGCCAAGAGCACGACGACGACCATGATCCCGTACTGCTGGAGACGGAGCCAGAGCGGCGGGACCGCGTACTGAAGGCTGAGCCAGCCGATCGGTTGGCTGTCCACCGCAATACGGTCGATCAGCAGCAGACGACCGGGATAGAAGGTGGCCCCCGGAGTGAGCACCGATGGTGCGGGAGGAGCCCCCCGCGGAGCGTACCGCGCCTGGACCGTGCCGTCGGCGTCGAATAGGGTGGCCGAGAGGATCTCCGGCCGGGAGCGCAGCGTGTCGAGGTTCGCGCGCATCGCTTCCCGGTCGTTGAGCTGGAGCGCGGTCACGCTGTTTCCCCTGATCAGCTCGGCCTGGGTCTTCGCGTCGCGGAGGACGCGGGGGCGGAAGGTGGTGAACTCATACAGCACCACCGCGACGCCGGCGAGGAGCAGCGCCACCACCGACGCCGCGCCGATGAGGAGCGCGACCTTGCGGCGAATGGGCTGACGCCGGATCCAGCGGTTCATCCCGCCGCCCGGGCGGCGCCGGTGTCGAGCAGGAAGCGGCTCAGAAGGTAGGCCGCCTTTCTTCGCGCCGGGGCTGGGTGTCCTGGGTGGTGGCTCGCGCCGCCATCGAGGCGAGGGCCAGCGAGAGCCCGACCCCGCGGATCACGGCAGGTCGAGCAGCCGGGTGACTTCGCGAAGGAGCTCGTCGAGATCGAAAGGCTTGCGGAGCAGCGCCTGACGCGACCCGCCCCGCCGGGAGCCCGCCGACAGCTCCACGTCATACCCCGAAATGTAGAGCACCGGAAGGTGGGGCCAGCGCTCCCGAAGCCGCCGGGCCAGCTCCAGGCCGTCCATTACCGGCATCCGGACGTCGGTGACCACGAGGTCGAACTCGCCCGAGGCCCGGAGGGCCATGCCGAGCGCCTCGTCGCCGTGCCTGGCGGTGCGGACTTCGAACCCGGCATCCCGGAGCAGGCGCTGGAGCATGGTCCGGACGACCGGATCGTCCTCGGCGACGAGGACGCGTTGCGGGACCGGGGCGGGATCGTTTGCGAAGCGGGGAGCCGGCTCCGGGCGCCAGGACTCGCCGGCGTCGGCTAGGTCACCCGAAAGGAGCAAGAGGGCAGGAATGGCGCAACTCCGGCAGGACATTTTCGGCTTGGAATGTACAGTTGCGTACTAAGAGTTGAGGCCGCCGGCCCGGGTGTCAAGGCGGCAGGTCAGCCCTGCGGGTCGGCCCGGATGCCCAGCCACAGGACCGCCCCGGCGCCGGCGAACAGGGAAGCCGTGCCGAGGGCGGCGGGCCAGCCCGCCCGTTCGGCCGTGAAGGGGACCAGCAGGGCGACCAGCCCCCCGACCACGTTGCCGCCGGTATTCATGAGACCGCAGGCCGTCGCCGCGTGTCGTCCCCCCACCGCGGTGGCGGCGGCCCAGTAAGCCGAGTCGGTGAACTGTTGGAACCCCAGGCAGCAGGCGAGAAAGACTACCGCGGCGTAGGGACCCTGCGCGGCACCGGCCGCGAGAATGAACCCTCCCGACAGGAGGAGACCGGGGATGATCACGAGGCGGCACCCCATGTCGATCCCGCGCCGGCGCCCGATCCGGTCGCAGGTCCAGCCGCCTGCCGTGGCCGCCACGGCGCCGGTGACCCAGGGGGCCGCGGCGAGGAAGCCGCCCTCGATTTCCTCGAAGCCCCGCACCTGGACCAGGTAGATGTAGAGCCAGTTGAAGAAGAAGTAGAAGACGTAGTTGGCGAAGAAGTAGCTGAGCGTGATGAGCTGCAGGTTCCGATCCCGGAGCACCGCTCGCCACCCTTCGAGCGGCGTCGTGACGGCGACGGCGGGCGGACGTCCCGCGTCGATCAGCGCCAGCTCGGCCGGCCGCACCGCGGGATGTCCCGCGGGCTCGTCCCGCGCGTACCAGAACCAGCCGGCCGCCGCGAGGAGCGCGAGCGGCGCGGTGAGCGCGAACGAGGCGCGCCAGCCGTAGTCCCGCACCAGCCAGGCGATCAGCGGCCCCGTCGCCGCGGCGCCAAGGGTGAGACCGGAGTTGGTGAGCGCATTCGGCAGGGCCCAGCCGGAGGGGGGGAACCATCGCGCGATCACCGACCCGCCCAGCACCGGAAAGAGCGGCGCCTGAGCCGCGCCCATGAGGAAGCGCAGCGACACCAGGCTGGCGATCACGAGGAGCGCGCCGCTCGCCGCCCCGCGCGGCACCAGCGCCACCAGGAAATTGAGCACGCCCCAGAGGGCGGTCACCAGCGCCAGCGCCCGGCGTCCTCCGAGCAGGTCGCCCAGCATGCCGCCGGGGAGCTGGAAGAGCGCGTACCCCCAGGCGAAGGCCGCGAGCACCCAGCCGAGCTGGACCGGCGTCAGGCCGACGTCGGTCATGATGCGCTCGCCCGCCACGGACATGTTGGTCCGGAGCAGGTAGGCGACGAAGCTGATGACGGTGAGAAATCCGAGGATGACCCAGCGGACGTGGCTGGTGGCGCGCTGCTGCTCCATGGCCCGCCGTGCTGGTGAGGGGTGCTCGAATCTACGGGTGCCCGAAGGGTGGCACTATCCCTCCCGCCGCACCTCCTTGGCCGCCTTGTCGTCCCGGAGCCCGAGGTAGCGCGGATGACGCAGCAGCCCGGCCGTGGTCCACTCGCCGAAGCCGATCTGGGCGACGAGCTTCGGCGTGACCCAGTAAACTTCGCCCGCCGGGACCGGGCCGGGCGCGAAGGGCGATGTGCGGCGGGCCAGCGGGGCGAGCTTCCGGTGCAGCCGGCGCAGCGTGGCCGCGTCGTAGCCGGTGCCCACCTTGCCGGCGTAGCGCAGCTTCCCGCCCTCGTAGTAGCCCACCAGCAGCGCGCCGAGGTGCTCGCGGGAGCCCTGCGGTGCGGTGTAGCCGCCGATCACGAATTCCTGCTGCAGCACGCACTTGATCTTGAGCCAGTCGCCCGAGCGGGCGCCGACATACCGGGAGTCGGCCCGCTTGGCGATGATCCCTTCGGCGCCGCGGGCGCAGGCGTCGCGGTACATCGCCGCCGAGCCCGTCGTCCGATGCGGGGTGAAGTAGATCGGGTCGTCGTACCAGACCACGTCGCGCAGCACCTTCTTGCGGTCCACCAGCGGCAGGTTGGTGAGATCCACGCCCTCGTAGTACAGGCAATCGAACAGGTAGAGCCGCACCGCCACGCCGGTCCGTGCCGCACGGGCCGCGTCACGGAGCTGCATCCGCTGCTGCAGCCGGGCGAAGGAGCTGAGTCCGGTCTTGGGATCGATGGCGACGATCTCGCCGTCGAGTACGGCATCGCCCCGGGTCGCGGTCTCGAGCGCGGCGACCAGCTCCGGATAGCCGCCCTCGATCGGCTTCCGGTTGCGGGACCAGAGTCTGACCTTCCCGCCGGTCACGTGGGCCAGCACTCGGACCCCGTCGAGCTTCGGCTCGTACACCCATCCGCCGCCGGTCGGAGGCGCGTCCACCAGCGTCGCCAGCATGGGCGGCGTCCAGCGGGGCTGGGCCCGGTAGCGCAGCCGTCCGGCGTCGACCGGCAGGCCCTGGCGCGCGCGGGTCATCCGACCCTCCGGCCGTCGAGCGCGGCGGCCAGGTCCTGCTTGGCCTCGAAGATTCGGGCCCAGGGGTCGCCGCCTGCCTCCAGCCGCTCGGGGACGGTGCGCAGGGTGAAGTCGGTCGGGTAGATCGATTCCAGCTCCTCCCAGGACACCGGCGTGGCCACCGTGCCGCCGGGATGGCGGCGCGGCGAGTAGGGCACCGCGAGCGACTTGCCGCGGACGTTCTGGTTGTAGTCGAAGAAGATCTTGCCCCGCCGGCGTTCGACCGCCCACTCGACAGTCACCTCGCGCGGCCGCTCCGCCCGGGCGTGGCGCGCGATCGCCTCGGCCACTTCGCGGGCGGCGTCGAAGTCGAGGGTGCGCACGATCGGGAGGTACAGGTGCAGACCGGTGCGACCCGAGGTCTTGATCCAGGTCTCGAGCCCGAGCCGGCCCAGCATCTCCCGCACTCTGAGCGCGAGCGTCCGGGTGCGCCCGAAGGCGCGGCGGTGCAGCTCCGGCTCCTCGCCGCGCGCCTCCTTGCCGGAGTAGAGGTAAGGGTCGAGGTCGAAGACTACGAAGTCGGGATAGTTGAGCACCGAGTGGTCGAGCGCCTCCTCGCTGCCGGTGAAGGTCGCGCCGGTGCGCTGCGCGTCGGGCGCACGCCGGGTGCGCGAATACCAGGCGTGCAGCTCGAGCCCCGCCATCTGGCCGAGCCAGAGCAGGGTGGGGAGGTTCTCGCAGATCAGGTAGTCGCCGTCGCCGGCGGTGTGGCTGGACCAGATCGATACCGTGCGCACGAACGGCGGCGGATCCTTCCAATGCTTCTGGTAGAAGCTCTTCCCGGTGACGCCGTTGGGGAATCGGGTGACGAAGAGGGGACGGTCGGCCAGATGGAGCAGCATCCAGGGCGAGACGCGGGTGAAGTACCGGAGGAGATCACGCTTGGTCAGGGGAGGTCGCCGTCCGGCGGCCGGCCAGAGGGGCTTGTCGAGGTTGCTCAGCGCGAGCCGGTGGCCATCCACCTCCAGGGTGGTCTGGCGCACCGGACGGTCGAGCTGTTCCAGCACGCTCCGGATCGTCTCGCGGGCGACCGACCCGCCGCCCGCCTTCGACCGACTCCGCGCCATCGATCGACCTCCGGGCGGCTCAGCTGACCTTTCGGGCGCGGCGGCGAGTCGGCGGACGCGACGCGCGGCTCCGCGACGCGGCCTTGGGCTTTCCCTTCCTGGCCGCCTCCACGCTCTTCCGGAGCGCGTCGGCCAGGTCGATCACTTTGGTCTCCTTGGCCGCCGGCGCCGTCACCACTTCCCGGCCCTCGAGCTTGGCCTCGATCAGCTGCTCCAGCGCCTCGCGATAGTGGTCCTTGTACTCCTCGGGATCGAACGGCTTCTGCAGCAGCTCGATCAGGGCGAAGGCCATCTCCATCTCCCGCTCGCTGATGCGGCTACCGCTCAGGTCCGCCTCGGGGGCGGCGCGCACCTCGTCCGGATAGTAGAGCGTCTCCAGCATCAGGACGCCGTCCTTGGGACGGAGCGCGCAGAGCTGCTCCTTCTTGCGGATGGTGATGGCCGCGACGGCGGTGAGCTCCTTCTTCTCCAGCGCCTTGAGGAGGAGGGCGTACGCTTTCTCGGCGCGCTCGCCGGGAGCCAGGAAGTAGCTCCGCTCGTAGAACACCGGATCGATCTCCGACTCCTGGACGAAGGCCGACAGCTCGATGGTGTGCTTGCTCGGCAGCGGCAGCTGCTCGAAGTCATCCTCGGTCAGCGTGACGTACTGGTCCTTGGAGTACTCGTAGCCCCGGACCGTGTCGCTCCAGGGGACTTCGACCTCATCGGTCGGGCACCAGCGCACCTGCTTGAGCCTGGTGCCGCAGGTCTTGTGCAGCAGGTGGAACGCGATGTCCTTGCTCTCCGTTGCGCCGTACAGCTTCACGGGGATGCTCACCATCCCGAAGCTGATCGAGCCGCTCCAGATCGCCCTCGCCATGGGGTCTCCCGGGTAAACGCCTGTGCCTCACTCGCATAGCCGAACCGCCCGCGAGTTATCCACACCACGCAGCCGGATATCCACAGGTTTTTCAACATAAGTTGTTGATAAATAACAACTTACGGCGTTGAACCATGCTCCGCCGAGGGGGGAATCGCTGTGGGATGAATCACAGGGTCAGGGCGCGGTGGAACTTGCCTTGCGGCCGGTGACCGCCTTGAGGATACGCTTGATCGCGAGGGAGTCCCGGCTGTCGTTCACCGCGGGCGCGATAGAATCGCCGGGAAGGGCGGTGGGTACGTCGAGCTCGATGGCGCTCGGCGCCGGCGCGATGCCGTCGTCGCCGGCGGGCGCCTGGCCAGGGACCAGGGCCGGGGCAGGCGGCGTGGTGCGAGGTGCGGTTGGCGGTGCCGGGGGCGGGCTTGCGATGTCGCGGGCGGGCACCGAGGCGGCGAACGCCGGGCCCGGCTGCATCCGCTGGGTCGGGGCAGGCAGCAGGGGGGCAGG
>DATCWW010000089.1:0-2206 GCA_036566145.1 Gemmatimonadales bacterium | reverse complement strand
TGCCGCTGCTTATGCTTGGGATTGCGCTTGCAGATGATGCGGGTCACGCCCTGTCGCTTGACGACCTTGCAGTGCTCGCAAATCGGCTTGACGCTGGAACGAACCTTCACACGCTTCTCCGGGCCGGTTAAGGACTAGCTGTCCAATATACCGACGCCCGGAAATCCATGCAAGCGGGGAGTTTGCCCACCCTACCCGACCACCCGGAGCTCCACCAGCCGCCATCCCTCCTTCCCCAGCTTGTAGCCCAGCAGGAGACTCTGCTGGCGGACGTCCTGGGTGCCCGCCACACGGTACCGCCGCTGCAGCTCGACATAGCCCCGGCCGGTCTCGACCTCCCGGGCCGCCCGGACCAGCGTCTCCACCTCCTCGCCCTGGACCATGAAGTCCGACAGGAGGGCCGCGGCCTGCTCCGGCCCCAATGCAACCGAGGGGTCCGATCCGGGGAGCTGCACCAGGAGCCGGGGACTCTCGGCGACCAGGGCCTTGGCATCGTGAGCGTTCCAGGCCCGGCGGGCCTGCTCCGCCGCCCCGGCCAGCTCCGGCTCCTGAGCGGCCAGACGGGCAGGCGCCAGGGCCAGGGCCAGCAGGAACGCCATCAGGAGGACACGCATGCGGCCTCCTCCTGAAGCTCGCGCAGCGCGGCCGCGGGATCGGCGGCCTGGAGCACCGGCCGCCCGACCACCAGGTGCGTGGCGCCGGCCTGTGCGGCATCCCGCGCGCCGGCGACCCGCACCTGGTCTCCGGTCGCCTCGCCGGCCCGCCGGATACCCGGGACCACCACCAGCGCACCCTCGGGCAGGATGTTTCGAACCAGCGTCACCTCGTGCGGCGAGCACACCACCCCCTGGAGTCCGGCCCGCGCCGCGGACCGGGCCAGCCGGGCGACTTCGGCGCCAAGCTCGACCGAGGGACGCCCCACCGCCTCGGCGTAGCCGGCGGAGGAGTGGGAGGTGAGCACGGTGACCCCGACCAGGGCGAGGGCGCCATCCGCCGCGCGGGCCGCGGCGGCCATCATCGCCTCCCCACCGAGCGTGTGCACGGTGGCCAGGGACACGCCGCTGTCCCGGGCCGCGGCCACGGCGTCGGCCACGGTGTTCGGGATGTCATGCCACTTGAGATCGAGGAAGACGCGGAGACCCCGGCCGACGAGCGCGCGCACCAGCGGCGGGCCTTCGCGGGTCATCAGGATGGACCCGACCTTGACCCACCTGGCCTCCGGCAGCCGATCGAGGAGCGTGAGCGCCTCGGCGCCGCCGGGGAGATCGAGCGCGACGATGATCTCAGCCATGGGTTTGCTCCAGGTCCTGCACGATCCGTTCCGGCAGCCGCGGATCGGCCAGGGCCGCGGTTCCGATGCCGACCAGCGCCGCCCCGACCCGAAGATACTGCCGTACGTCGTTCGCCGAGCGGACGCCGCCTACCCCGATCACGGGCATGCCGCCGGTGGCCTCGACGATCCGCGCGGCGGCCAGGACGCCGATCGGCAGCAGGGACGGACCGCTCACGCCTCCGGTCCCGTTACCGAGCCGCGGGGCCTCGCCCTCCCCGTACAGCAGACCGGGAAAGGTGTTCACCACGGAAAACCCGTCGGCACCCGCGTCCCTCGCCACCCGCGCCATGCCCGGCAGGTCGGGGATGACCGGCGACAGCTTGGCCAGGAGAGGCAACCGTGTCCGCGCCCGGCAGAGACCGACGATCCGCCTGACGCACTCCGGATCGGCGCCGAATTCGATGCCGCCGGCGGAGGTGTTGGGACAGGAGAGATTGAGCTCCAGCGCCGCGACCCCCTGCGCGCCGTCGAGTCCGCTCGCGACCTCGGCGTATTCCTCCACCGTGAACCCGACCACGTTGACCAGGAACTGAGCGCGCCGGAGGTTGGCCGCGAGCCATGGCAGCTCGTCCCGGAGCACATGCTCGAGGCCCGGGTTCGCGAGCCCGACGGAGTTGAGCATGCCGCCGCGGAACTCCGCCACCCGGGGCGCGGCGTTGCCGTGGCGCGGCGAGCGGGAGACGGCTTTGGTCACCAGTCCGCCGAGACGCTCGAGGTCCACGACCCCGGCGAGCTCGCGCCCGAAACCGGCGGTCCCGGCGGCCAGAATCAGCGGGTTTTGAAAGGAACGGCCGAAGACGGTACGGGCGAGCGCGGCCTCTCCGGTCACGGCTCGAACCGGCGGCGGGTCGCGCCGGGGGCCTGCTGCTCGGT
>DATCWW010000247.1:0-2165 GCA_036566145.1 Gemmatimonadales bacterium | reverse complement strand
AGGACCAACGCGAACGCCAGCGCTCGCCCATCGAGGCGAATCTCCTGCAGCCGCGGCAAGGTGCCCGGCTCGAGCGCGCGCAGCGCACCCACGCCCCACACCGCGAGTCCGACCCCAAGGACGCCCCCCGCCAGCGCCAGCAGCACGCTCTCGGTGAGGAGCTGCCGCACCAGTCGCCGCCGGGAGGCGCCGAGCGCGACGCGAAGCGTCAGCTCGCGCTCGCGGGCCGCCACCCGGACGAGCATCAGGTTGGCCACGTTGGCGCAGGCGATGAGCAGGACCAGCACCACCGCGCCGAGGAACACGAGCAGCGCCGGCCGGATCTCGCCCACGATCCGCTCGTGCAGTCCGATCAGCTCGACGCCCCAGCCGGCATTGGTCGCCGGATACTCAGCCTCGAGCCGTCGGGCGATCGTCTCCAGCTCCACCCGCGCGGTCTCCGGGGCGGCGCCCGGCGCCAACCGGCCGATCACCTGGAGGAAGTCGTTGCGACGGCCGGCCGTGGTATCGATCGCGAGCGGTGCCCAGATATCCACCTGCGCCGGCCGCTCGAGCCCGCGGGCGCCGGCGCCGACGATGGTGTACGGAAGGCCACCGAGCGTGATCCGGCGGCCGACGACCTCCGGACGCCCGCCGTACGCGCGCTGCCAGTACCCCTGGCTCAGCACCACCACCCTCGCCGCACCCCGCGCCTCGTCCTCACGGAAGTCGCGGCCCTGGGGTATCGGCGCACCCAGCACGCGGAAGTAGTTGGGGGTCACCAGGGCGCCGCTCACCACCTCGGGCTCGTCGGCCCCCGTCACGGTGAATGCGGTGTTGGCCCACGCGGCCATTCCCGAGAACGAGCGCGCCTTGCGCCAGTCGAGGAAGTCGGGGAGCGATGCCGTCTCGCGGCCGATGGAGGCGTGATGACCCCAGATCGTGAAGATGCGGTCGGGGTCGGGATACCGCAGCGGCCGCAGCAGCACCCCGTTGACGGCGCTGAAGATCGCGGTATTGGCGCCGATGCCGAGGCCGAGGGTGAGGATGGCGGTGAGCGCGAACACCGGGTGCCGCTGAAGCGAGCGAAGCGCGTAACGAATGTCGTGCAGCACGGATGTCCTCCCTCGTCACTC
This sequence comes from Gemmatimonadales bacterium, assembly GCA_036566145.1. Taxonomy (GTDB): domain Bacteria; phylum Gemmatimonadota; class Gemmatimonadetes; order Gemmatimonadales; family GWC2-71-9; genus CAVVWJ01. The sequence goes on along the minus strand of DATCWW010000247.1, from coordinate 1,050 downwards.
CGCCCTGAGCGCGATGGCGGGATCGAGCCGCGCCGCGCGCAGGGCCGGGAGCGCCGCCGCTGCCAGCGCGCAGGTGCCGAGCACGGTGGCGCCGAGCAGGAACGTCGGCGGATCGGTGGGGCTCACCTGGTAGAGCAGCGTGGCCAGGAGGCGTGTCGCCGCCAGGGCGCCGGCCAGTCCGATCAGGAGACCCGCCCCGGCGAGCGCCGCGCCGTGGCGCACGATGAGCCGGACCACGTCGCCCTGGCCGGCGCCCAGCGCCACGCGCACGCCGATCTCCTGGGTCCGCTGGCTCACGCCGTAGGAGATCACGCCGAAGACGCCGATCGCGGCGAGCAGCAGCGCCACCGCGCCGAACGCCGTCAGGAGCGCGGTGCTGAACCGGGCCTGGGCCAGCGACCGGGTGATCCGGTCGTCCATGGTTCCGACCTGGTAGAGCGGGACCGCCGGATCGACCGCGCGCACCGCGTCGCGCAGGCCGGGCACCAGGCGCATCGGATCCGCGGTGCCCCGCGCGGCGACGGTCATGGACCGCTGGATCCAGTCCCACGCGGCACGCGGCGTCTGCGCCAGCGGGAGATAGAACTCGGGGTCGGCCGGCTGGCTCATGTCCTGCGCCCGGACGTCGCTCACGACGCCGACCACGGTCTTCCAGCTCGGCAGGCCGTCGGGGCCGGCGTCGCAGCAGGCGATCCGCTTGCCGATCGGATCCTGGCCGGGGAACGCCTCCCGGGCCAGCCGCTCGTTGATGATCATCACCAGCGGCGAGCCCTCGCGGTCGTGGTCGGTGAACCCGCGACCCCGCCGGAGCCCGATCCGCATCGCCGCGAGATACCCCGGCGAGACGATCCGGCGCGACGAGTTGATCGCCGAGGCGACGTCGAGCGGCCGGCCTTCAGGGACCAGCCCGTTGGTGCCGCCGCCCTCGAGCGGCCCGACCGATGCGAGCCCCGACGCCGTGACTCCCGGAACAAGCGCCACGCGCTCGCTGAGCCGCTCGAACGCGCTCCGCGCTTGATCGGGCGCTTCGTATCCCGTCGTCGGAAGCGA
>DATCWW010000072.1:0-3923 GCA_036566145.1 Gemmatimonadales bacterium | reverse complement strand
GGCCCTTCTTGCGCCGGCGCGAGAGCACCGCGCGGCCCCAGCGCGTAGCCATGCGGGCGCGGAACCCGTGCGTGTTGATCCGGCGCTTGTTGCGAGGCCGATACGACGGCTTCATCGGAAGACCCCTCCAAAGTGAGCCGGTGAAGCTAGTTAGGAGATCGGGGGAAAGCAAGGTGGACGGTGGACAGGCGCACAGGCGCACAGGCGCGAGTAGGCTCGGTCGATGAGTTCGTCCTGACGCCAGAGTCAGGTCGATGTTGCAGGCTCGCCAGCGAAGATGCTCTGGGAAGACGTCACCGCACTCGTATTCCTTCACGGTGCGCCTGTCCGCCTGTCCGCCTGTGCGCCTGTCCGCCCTCATTGACTTTTCCACACCCGCTCCGTAACATCTCTCGCCCTTGAAAAATCTCCCACCGCTTGTCGGGTCTCGATGCAGCTGTCCGCGAAAGATGCATGGAAGCGAATCCTCGATGAGGCGCATCGCGAACTTCCCGATCACACGATCCGGACCTGGCTCGAGCCCACCGAGGCCATCGCCCTCGATGAAGGCCGGCTGATCGTCGGCGCGCCCGACCAGTTCGCGGTCGAATGGAACGAGACCAAGCACGCGGCGTTGCTCTCCAAGCTCGCCGAACCGGTCGTCGGCCAACCGACCTCGATCGTCTTTCGGGTTCATGAGGACCGCCAGAAGCGGCCCCAGATGGACTTCTTCGTCGCCCCTCCGGCCGCCCAGGCCGTGCCGCGGGGGGACGGTGACGCCGCGGGACGCGCGGCCGTGAATCCGAGCAGCCAGCCGCTCAACGAGCGCTATACCTTCGACTCCTTCGTCATCGGCAAGTCCAACGAGCTCGCCGCCGCGGCCGGCCACGCCGCCGCCGAGTCCCCCGGCAAGACCTACAACCCGCTCTTCATCTACGGGGCCACCGGCCTGGGCAAGACCCACCTGATGCAGGCCATCGCCCACGGGGTGGTCCACGGCCAGCCCGACACCCGGATCCTCTACGTCGGTGCCGAGCAGTTCATCAACGAGGTCATCGAAAGCATCCACAGCCGGACCATGCCGGAGTTCCGCCGGCGCTACCGGACCGATGTGGACCTCTTCCTGGTGGACGACGTCCACTTCCTGGAAGGGAAGGAGATGACCCAGGAAGAGTTCTTCCACACCTTCAATGCCTTGTACGAGGGCAACAAGCAGATCGTCCTGACCTCGGACCGGCCGCCCAAGGAAATCCCGGGCCTCGAGGCCCGGCTCGTCAGCCGGTTCGAATGGGGCATGGTGGCCGACATCGGCCAGCCCGACCTGGAGCACCGGATCGCGATTCTCCGCAAGAAGCAGGAGCAGGACCACCTGGAGATGACGATCCCGGATGACGTGCTGCGGTTCATCGCCGAGCACGTGCGGTCCAACGTGCGGGAGCTGGAGGGGTGCATCATCAAGCTCCTGCTCTACGCCTCGCTCAAGCACAAAGAGGTCTCGATCGAGCTGGCCCGGGAGGCGCTGTCGGACCGGATCCGGCCGGGTGAGGACTCGCAGGCGCCCACTCGGGCGCGGCCGTCGATCAACAAGGTGCAGGAGGTCGTGGCGCGGCGCTGGGGCGTGACCCCGGAGGGGCTCCGCAGCAAGGCGCGGATCAAGACCCTCACCGTGCCCCGCCAGATCGCGATGTATCTCGCCCGCGAGCTGCTGGAGATGCAGCTGGTGGAGATCGGCCAGGCCTTCGGCGGTCGCGACCACTCGACCGTGATCCACAGCGTGGACAAGGTGAGCCGCCAGATGTCGCGCGATCGGACCTTCCGCGAGCGGGTCGAGCACGCCCGACAGGAGTTGTCCGCAGAATAATCCCCGCGTGCGTGGACGCGGTGTGGGCGATCTGGAACGCCGTGCGGAAATCGGGTTGGCGTCCCCGCGGCCCACAGCATGTCGACACGGTCACGGATTGGTAACGCACGATGCGGCACGAGGGTTACCGGCTCGGCCCACATTTCCAGAGCCTCTACTACTGCTGCTAGTTCTTTTAAACTGGAAGAGTAGTAGTTGGATTAGCCTCATTCGAGGAGCGGCATGAAGCTCACCATCACGCGAGAGCAACTCCAGGAAGGGCTCGTGGCCGTCGCGGCCAGCGTGCCGGCCAAGACCACCCTTCCGATTCTCTCCAACATCCTGCTCGAGGCGACCAAGGACGGGATCCGCCTCTCGGGCACCGATCTCGACATCGCGGTGAGCACCACGGTGGCGGCGTCGGTGGATCAGGAGGGAGCGATCACCCTGCCAGCCCGGAAGCTGGTGGAGATCGTGCGCGAGCTGCCCAGTGCCGCCATCCGGCTCACCGCTTCGGGCGAGCAGCGGGTCACCATCGAGTGCGGACGCTCCAAGTTCCGTCTGCTGGGGCTGCCGCGAGAGGAGTTTCCCGCCTTCCCTGGAGTCAAGTTCGAGGGCGGCTGGCGGGCGCCGGCCAAAGACCTCCAGAAGCTCATCGCCCACGTCGCCTTTGCGGCGAGCACCGAGGAGAGCCGGCCCATCCTCAACGGTGTGCTCTGGGAGCTCAGGCCCGAACGGATGCGCATGGTGGCCACCAACGGGCATCGGCTCGCGCGGATGGACGTACCCACGCCGGCGTCCGGCGCGGGGTCCCAGGCCGACCTGATCGTGCCCCCCAAGGCGCTGGAGCAGATTCGGCGGCTGTTCGACACCGAGGACGACGTCGAGATCGCACGGAGCGAGAACCACCTCGGCTTCCGGTCCTCCTCGACCCAGGTCTACACCCGGCTGATCGAGGGGCCGTATCCCAATTACGAGCAGGTCATTCCGCGCGAGAACGACAAGGCCGCCACCGCGGACAAGGCGGCCTTCGCCGCCGCGCTCCGCCGGATGAGCATCGTCGCCAGCGACCAGACCCACCGGATCCGCATGGCCTTCGCCAACGGCTCCTGCAAGCTGTCGGTCCAGACGCCGGACCTGGGCGAGGCCCAGGAAGAGATCACGGTGAGCTACGAGGGCGATCCGCTGGAGATCGGCTTCAACGCGGCGTATCTGCTCGAGATCCTCAAGTACATCCCGACCGACGAGGTCCGGCTGACCTTCAAGGCCCCCGAGCGGGCAGCCACCTGCGAGCCGGTGGGCTGGGACGATCCGGCCAGCTATCTCGCGCTGGTCATGCCGCTCAGACTGGTGGACTGACCCGGGATCAACGACTCCGCCGGCTCCGCGAGGGCCGGCGGAATCGTTTCCACCGGCGCCCGGAGCGAGTCGAGCAGCGAATCCACCCCCGGCGTCCATTGGATCGTATCGCCCGGCTGGGGCGGGACGTCCTCTTCCTGCGGCACCTCGATCCGCTCGCCGTGCAGCCGCCGCAGGATGATTTCCTGCCGGCGCCGCATCCGTACCGGCCGGTAGGCGGGGTTCGAGAGCCGGGGAAACGGGAGAGTCGCCGCGAGGGCGGCGGCCTGCGTCTCGCTCAGCCGTCCCGCTCCCCGCCGGTAGTAGCGTCGGCTGGCCGCCTCCGCCCCCCAGATCCCCTGCCCCAGCTCGGCCACGTTGAGATAGAGCTCGAGAATCCGGTCCTTCGACAGGGCCCGCTCCAGGCGGTAGGCCGTCACCGCCTCCTTGAGCTTGCGGAATGGGTTGCGCGAGGGCGACAGGTAGAGGTTCTTGGCCAGCTGCTGGGTGATGGTGCTCGCGCCCCGGAGCGCCTCACGGCGCTCCCACAGATGGCCCAGCGCCCGTCCCAGCTCCGCCCGGTCCGGCGGCGAGCTCCAGGAGAAGGCGGTGCGCCGATAGCCGACGGCGCGGCGGACCTCGTACCAGTCGATGCCGCGGTGCTGGCGGAAGCGGGCATCCTCGGCGGTGAGCACGGCCGCGACGAGCGGCGGGGCGATCGAATCGAGCGGAATCGGCCGGTAGCGAATCGGCCCGCGGGCGGCCG
>DATCWW010000063.1:0-3340 GCA_036566145.1 Gemmatimonadales bacterium | reverse complement strand
TCGGCTGGACGGGCCACATCCGGCGGCCGGAGCCGCTGCCAGCCGACCGGCCGCGCCGTGGCGCCCCCGAGTTCGCGGCGCTCCGAACCGCGCTGCGCGAGATGGCGGAAGCTCTGGAGCGGGCCCGCACGCGGGAGATCGAGGCGGAGCGCCTCCGGGCTTTCCGGGAGACGGCCCGGCGGGTGGCGCACGAGATGCGGAACCCGCTCACCCCGATCCGCCTCGCGGTGGCGCAGCTGGGCCGCTCCTCGTCTCCCGCGCAGCGCGAGGCGATCGAGGTGCTGGTCGCGGAGTCCGACCGGCTGGAGCAGCTGGCCCGCGAGTTCACCGAGTTCGGACGATTGCCCGAGGGCCCGGCGGCGCCGGTGGACCTGGCAGAGCTGCTGGAGGAGCTCAGCCGCACGTCGGTGCCGCCCACGATGCGGGCCCGGCTCATGCTCGACCCCGCGACGCCGGTGATCGAGGGTCACTACGATCCGCTCCGCCGCGCCTTCAGCAACATCCTCCGCAATGCCGTCGAAGCGTGCGGCGGCCTGGGGGAGATCGAGATCACCGCCCGCCCCGAGGGCGCCGGGGCACGGATCTCGATCCGGGACCACGGCCCCGGGATTCCGCCGGAGCTCGAGGGACGGATCTTCGATCCGTACTGCACCGGGAAAGAAGGCGGCACCGGCCTCGGGCTCGCGTTGGCGAAGCAGACGGTCGAGCATCACGAGGGAAGCATTGCCGTCGAGCCGACGCCGGGCGGCGGTGCGACCTTCCTCATCGAGCTCAGGACGCGATGAGCGCCGACTCCGCGGCCACGGGACCGGCACAGCTCCTCCTGGTGGACGACGAAGCCAACATCCGGCGGATGTTGAGCGCGCTGCTCCGGGAAGAGGGGTTCACCGTGGCGGAGGCGCCCAACGGGAACGCCGCGCTGCTCATGCTGGACCAGGCCGACCCGGACGTGGTGCTGCTCGACCTGCTGATGCCGCCGGGCCCCGATGGGCTGGAGACCCTCGCTCGCATCCGGGAGCGCGGCCGCCGCACCCCGGTGATCATGATGAGCGGCAAGGCGCAGCTGACCGACGCCGTGCGGGCCGTCAAGCTGGGCGCGTTCCAGTTCCTGGAGAAGCCGCTCACGCCCGAGTCGGTGCTGGCCACGGTGCGTGCCGCGCTGGAGCTGAATCGCACCCGGGCGGAGAACCGGGCGCTCCAGGCCGAGCTGAGCCGCCGGGGCACCCTGATCGGCGAGAGCGCCGCGATGCAACAGGTCCGGGCGCTGATCGCGCGGGTGGCGCCTACCGAGGCGCGGGTGCTGGTGACCGGCGAATCGGGCACCGGCAAGGAGATGGTGGCGGCGGCGATCCACGCGGCGAGCCGGCGGGCCGCCCGGGCGTTCGTGACCGTCAACTGCGCCGCGATCCCGCGCGACCTGGTCGAGTCGGAGATGTTCGGCCACGAGCGCGGCTCGTTCACCGGCGCGACCGAGCGTCGGCTTGGCCGGTTCGAGCTGGCCCACGAGGGCACCCTCTTCCTCGACGAGATCGGCGACCTGAGCCCTGAGGCCCAGGCCAAGCTGCTCCGGACCCTGGAGTCGGGCGAGGTGCAGCGGATCGGCGCCGAGGTCACCATACAGACGGACGTGCGGGTCATCTCGGCGACCAACCGCCGGCTGGAGAACGAGGTCGCCGCCGGAACGTTCCGCGAGGACCTCTATTTCCGGCTCGAGGTCTTTCCCATCAACCTCCCGCCGCTCCGGGAGCGACTGGACGACCTGCCCGCCCTGGTGGCCCATCTGGCGGAGCGGGTGCGCCCGCGCCAGGCGGTAGCCTTCGCGCCCGAGGCGCTGGCGGCGATGGCCGCGTACAACTGGCCGGGCAATGTACGGGAGCTGGCCAACCTGGTGGAGCGGCTCAGCATCCTGAACGGGCCGACGGTCGATGCCGCCGCGGTGCGCCAGGTGCTGCGCGGCGGAGGTCCGCCGACGATGCCCTCGGCCGCGGTCGGCGTGCCGTTGACCGAGGCGCTCGACGAGTACGAGCGCGCGTTGATCTCGGCCGCGCTGACCCAGGCGGACGGAAACGTCGCGGAAGCATCCCGGATCCTGCAGACCGACCGCGCCAACCTGTATCGCCGGCTCCGCCGGCTCGGCATCGAGAAGACACCGGAGGGCGAGGAGTGAGGCGATTCCTCTGGGCGGCCCTGTTCCTGCTGCTCCCCAACCTGCTGCGGGCGCAGGACAGCGTGATCGTGATCGATCCCGACGCGCCGCCGACCGATACCCTGCTGCGGGGCGGACCGCCTCCCGCGGTGGTGGCCGAGCTGATCCGGATGTTCAACGACTCGGGCACCACCCGGGTGGAAGGCGACCTCAGCTTACCGACCGGGAGCGAGTTCGACGGCCGCCTGGCGGTGCACCGCGGCACGCTGCGCATCGCCGGCCGGGTGAACGGCCCGGTCACCGTGGCCAACGGGACGCTGCACCTGCTCCCGGGCGCCCGGGTGACCGGTGACATCCTGGTCGTGGGCGGGCGGCTGCTGCGGTCGGACAACGCCGTGCACACCGGGACCGAGCGGGTGTTCTGGGACGCGGCTCCAGTGCTTCGAACCGACGACGGGATGCTGGTGCTCCGCGAGCGCCGGCGGCCGTTGGGCGAATTCGCCACCGCAAGCACCACGTTCCAGACCGGCAAGGTGCGCACCACCCTGCTGCTCGCCACCGGCGGCACCTACAACCGGGTCGAAGGGCTGCCGATCGTCTTCGGCCCCACCTTCGAGTATCGCGCCTCGAAGACCACGTCGGCGAAGCTCGACCTGCGGGGCATTCTGCGGACTACCAGCAGCAACGAGACCCGGCTGCAGAACGATTTCGGCTATCGGGCCCGGCTGGAGCTGCGCCATGGAATCGTCGGGGTGGCGGGCCAGCTCTACAGCGAGGTGGAAGCGTTCGAGGATCAGCCGCTCTCAGCCTCGGAGAACGGGTGGGCGGCCTTCCTGCTGCAGCGCGACTATCGCGACTACTACGAGCGGGTGGGCGGGGGCGGTGCGCTCTGGGTCACGCCGATCCCCACGCTCCGGGTGGAAGGGAACCTTCGCTACGACAACGAGCGGTCGGTCCGGGATGCCGACCCATGGTCGCTCTTCCGGAACAGCGACCAATGGCGTCCCAATCCCCTGATCGACGACGGGCATTACACCACCTTGGGGGCCCAGGTGGACTACGACACCCGGAACGAGCGCTACCTGCCGAGCAGCGGGTGGCTCCTGCGGGGCCGGTTCGAGCATTCGGGAAGCGACGACGTCGCGCCGGTGCTCCTGCCGGAGTCGGTCCGCCCCGAGCTGCCGATCGGCGGCG
>DATCWW010000049.1:0-5623 GCA_036566145.1 Gemmatimonadales bacterium | reverse complement strand
GCCGAGCGGGAGCGGGAGGCGGCGGCGGTCGCCGGGGACCTGGGGCTGCATCAGGAGCTGGACCGCGCGCTCACCGAGCTCCGCACCGAGCTCAATGCGACGCTCCGGCCCGACCTCTCCGACCTGGCCTCCGGCTTCCTGCGCGACCTCACCAACGGTCGGTATACCGACCTCGAGCTGGACGAGGACTATGGCACCAGTCTGCTGGACGACGGCGATCCCAAGTCGGTCATCTCGGGGGGCGAGGAGGACGTCGCGAACCTGGCCCTCCGGCTCGCTATCAGCCAGATGATCGCGGAGCGCGCGGGCCAGCCGCTCTCGCTCCTCGTTCTCGACGAGATCTTCGGCTCCCTCGACGAGGATCGCCGCTCGGCGGTGGTCGACCTGCTGCGCAGCCTGGCCGACCGCTTCCCCCAGGTCATCCTCATCACCCACATCGACTCGGTGCGGGAGGGCTTCGATCGGGTCATCCGGGTGGGCCTCGACGTGAGCCGCGGCGTCGCGACGGTGCGCGACGAGCCGGTCGGAGGGCAGGATGTGGCGGCCTGACCGAAGCGTGCGGGGCCCGGACCGGCCCTCCTATCGCGACATCGACCCGCTGAACCGGGTCTTCGCCGAGGCATTCACCGACCGGTACAGTCGCGACGGCCTCGTCGGCGTCCGGGTGCCTCAGCTGAATCCGCTGGTCTGGCGCTACGCCATCGACGACGCGGGCGGCGGGGCCATGGTCTGGCGCGACGCCGAGGGCCACCTCGTCGCCTTCAACATGGTGCACCGGTCCGGGAGCGAAGGCTGGATGGGGCCACTCGCGGTCCGGCCCGATCGCCAGGGCGAGGGACTGGGCTCCCTGATGGTGCGCACCGGCATCGATTGGCTCCGGGCCCAGGGCGCCCGCACCATCGGCCTGGAGACCATGCCGCGGACGGTGGACAACATCGGCTTCTACAGCCGGATCGGGCTGGTACCCGGGCACCTGACCGTCACTCTGGTCCACGACGTGGCGCGGCGCGCGCCCGCGACGGCGGTGGAGTCGCTGGGCGTGGGGCCGCGCACGGCCGAGCGGATCGAGGAATGCCGCCGGCTGGTCGACGAGCTGCTGCCCGGCGTGGACTTCACCCGGGAAATCGAGCTCACCCGCGATCTCGCCATCGGCGACACCACCCTGGTGCGCGACGGGGCCGAGCTGGCGGGGTTCGCCCTCTGGCACTCCACCCCGCTCGCCGCCGGCCGGCCCAAGGACGAGCTCCGCGTGCTCAAGCTGGTGGCGCGGGACGGCGCCGCGCTCGATCGCTTGCTGGAGGCGCTCCCCGCGGCGGCCGCCCAGGAGCGGGTGGGCCGTCTGGCCATCCGCTGCCAGACCGAGTTCGCCGCCGCCTACCTGCGCCTGGTGGGGCGCGGGTACCGAGTCCACTGGACCGATCTGCGAATGATTCTCGACGGAGCACCGCAGCGCGCTCCTCGCGCCGGCGTTGTCATGTCCAACTGGGAGATTTGAGCGGCGCGCTCAGGCGTTTCCGGCTGCCGGGTGATCGTAGTGGGGCGTGTCGGGGAGGAGCTCCTGCACGGCCTCGAGCAGGCGCGACGGCAGGAACGGTTTGCGCAGCAGAGGAATCCCGGCGTCGTAGAGGTCGTGGGCCTCGAGGTAGGTGCGGGGATAGCCGGAGATGAACAGGACCGGCAGCGCCGGACGATGTGCCGCGGTCCAGCGAGCGACCTCGCGACCACCTACCCCCGGCATTACCAGGTCCGTGATCACCAGGTGGATCGTCTCGCGGCCGCTCTCGAGCACCGCCAGCGCGGCGGCACCATGCTGCGCCTGAACCACCCGGTATCCGGCCTCCCGCAGCGCACGCGCGACCAGCGCCCGCACGATGTCTTCGTCATCGACGACCAGGATCGTGGCGTTGTTCGGCAGGCCCGGATGGGTCATGGGAGCGGAGCATCCTCGGTAGGCGTGCTGCTAGATATCCGGGTGTTGGCTGCCGTACCGTGATCCACATCACCACTCCGTCACGCCACGGCGGCGGTCCGTCCCCTCCCTGCCAACACCGACTGGTAGACCTCGAGCGTGCGGGTGACGCAGTGCTCCAGCGTGAACTGCCGCTCGTAGAGTGATCGGCCCGCCGCCCCGAGGCGGGCCCGGAGGCCCGGCTCCGCGAGCAAGCGGCCGATCCGCTCCCGTACCTGGTCCACCGAGCCACGACCTACGAGGTGCCCGGTCTCCCCCTCCCGGATCGTCTCAGCGATCCCGCCGACGTCCGATGCCACCACCGGCAGCCCCGCGCGCATCGCCTCCAGGATTGAAAGCGGCAGCCCCTCCCAGTTCGTGATCAACGCGGCGATCTGCGCGTGCGCCAGCAGCCGCTGCACGTCCATCCGCTGACCGAGAAAGCGGATCCGGTCGACGATGCCCAGGTTCGCCGCGAGCGATCGCATGGCCGCCATGCCGGGACCTTCGCCGATCAAATCGAGCTCCCAGGGCTGCGAGGTGAGCCCGCCCAGAGCTCGGATCAAGGTGGCGTGGTCCTTCTGCGGCTCGAACCGCGCCACCATCACGATCCGGGGCGGGGTCCGGCGCGGATCGCCACGGAGATCCTGGGCCACATCCGGCATCCCGTTGTGCACGGTGACGATCCGGTCCGGATGGGCGATGCGGGCCTCGAGCGCCAGCCCGCGGTCGAACTCCGACACGGTGATGAGCCGGCTCGCGAGCGGACCGACGATGCGCTCCAGCCGGCGGTAGACCGCCGCCCTCGTCCCCGGAACGCCCGGCGTGAACGCCCAGCCGTGCACGGTGAAGACCACCGGGATGCGGAGAGAGCGTCCGGCGAGCCGCCCGAGAATCCCCGCCTTGGAGGAATGGGCGGCGACGAGGTCCGGCCGGATCTCCCCGAGCGCCGCCCGAACTTCGCCCAGCGCCCGTGCATCGCTCCAGGGACGGATCGGTGCCGTCAGGTGGCGGAGGACGAACACGGGAATTCCGGCCTCCCGAAACCCGTCGATCAAGGGTCCTCGCCCGCTGGTGATCACGGCGGGGTAGTGCCCATGTTCGCGGGCCGCGAGTGCCAAATCACGCACGTGAATCTGGGCTCCTCCGATCGGATCGGCCCGGGTGATGAGATAGGCGATCTTCACAAGCCGCCGAACCCCGTTTGGAGGGCGATTGGAGTGCCGGAATTGGCGTGCGAAGTAGGTGCGATTTTGCACCCGATTCGGGTCGCTGCAGGGACCTGCCGACTCGGTGTCAACGGAGCACCTATCGTAAGATTAGTTGACGGTATTTTGTTACAATCCAGCCAATCACAAATTGATAATATATTGGCATTGCGCTGGATACAAGATGGCTCACAACCTGCAAAGCATCAATTCGTCTAATTATTGACTATTGAGTCCGCTCGGCTGGCGCCATAAATAAGGCATCCCCAAGGGTGGTGCGGCGGACGGGAACGGTTGGGGCGTCAGCAAGGAGAGCGATGAAAGGGTAGAACCCATGACGTATACCTTCAAGCTGTCGCGGAGGCTGGCGGTCTCACGATACGCCATGCTCGCGGCCGCGGCCGTGCTGGTCGGCTGCGACGGCGAGACAACGACTGCTCCTGAGTCCGATCTGCACCCGGCTCCGGTCCTCGACCGGGTCCGCCTGGTTCCCAATTCAGTAACCGTTGAAACCAATCAGTCCGTTCGTTTCCGCGCCGAGCGGGTAACTCCCCGCGGCCAGCGGCATGCATTGCCCCTGAGCTGGCACGCGTCAGGCGGCTCCATCGACGAGGACGGCCTCTTCACGGCCACCGAGCCCGGCGTCTATAAGGTCATCGGGAAAGGGCGTGGCCGCCAGAAGTCCGACACCTCCATCGTCGTCGTCGTGCCCTCCCAACCGAACATCGTGGCAGTGTCGGTCGCACCCGACACGACCACCCTCGGCCCCGGTGGTGCCTCCACCTTTGCCGCCTCCGGCGTGCTGAGCGACGGGACCACCGTCGCGATCGGTGTCACCTGGAAAGCGACGGGCGGCTCCATCGACGCCGGTGGGGCCTACAGCGCCGGCACCACCGCCGGCAGCTACCGCGTGATCGCGCTCAATACGGAAGGGACCCTGGCGGATACCGCGGCCGTCACCATCACCGAGCCGCCGCCACCTCCACCCGCACCAACGCTCGACCAGCTGTTCCTCTCTCCGGCCAGCCTGTCGCTGAACACGGGGGCCACGGCGCAGCTCGCCGCCTATGGCCGTAACAGTGTGGGCGACAGCGTCGCCGTGGAGGTCACCTATAGCGCCACCGGCGGTTCGATCACGAGCAACGGTCTCTACACCGCCGGCTCGGCCGGCGGCACCTTCCGCGTCATCGCCTTGGCGGGCACCCTGGCCGACACGACGTCGGTGAGCCTGACTGCGCCGCCACCGCCGCCGCCCCCGCCATCGAGTCTGCGCGGAATCCCCTACGGTGCCTCCCAGGTGTGGAGCTCGCTGGGGACCTCGGGCACGGCCGCCTTCGATCTGGCGCATGAGGGCGTGCGGGCCGGCAGCATCGTGCAGCGCATCGCCGATGCCAGGTCCAAGGGCATCAAGCTGCTGCTCAACATGACCGGCGGGCACGATCCGTACATGAGCACGATCGACGGCGTGTACCAGTTCGATATGGCCAAGTGGCGGGACTCCATGCGGACCTACAACACGGCCACCATCCGCGATGCCGTGGCTAGGGCGGTGTCCGATGGCGTGATCATCGGCAACAGCGTGATGGACGAGCCGCATGTCTACGGACTCGGCGACGGCAACACCTGGGGCCCGCCGGGCACGATGACCAAGGCCCGGGTGGACTCGATGTGCGCCTACGCGAAAGCCATCTTCCCGACCTTGCCGGTCGGCGTGGTGCATCAGCACCAGAGCTTCGAGCCCACCAAGAGCTATCGCTCCTGCGAGTTCCTGGTGGACCAGTACCAGCAGAGCTTCGGTGACGTGACGGCGTGGCGAGACGCAGGCCTCGCCATGGGCCAGCGCGACAACATGCGGATCCTGTTCGGCTCCAACGAGCTCAATGGGGGGCCGAAGGACCGGGACGGGGTGTGGGACTGCAAGGACCAGGGCGGCTACAAGGGGCAGTACAGCCCCAACTGCCAGATCCCGCCGGACAGCATGAAGCGGTGGTATCCCATTCTGGCCCGCGGCGGCTGCGCGTTCAGGTCCTGGCGCTGGGACGCCGTGAGGGTCAACACCACCGCGTACCGCGAGGCGCACGAAGCCGTGCGGGATTCCCTGGCGGGCTGGAGCGGGCCGAGCTGCGGGCGCCCCTAGGGTGAGCCCGGAACCATGCGGTTGAGTTCGGAGCAGGCACGCCGGCCGGAGGGAAGACCTCCGGCCGGCGTGTCTGTATCCCCCTGCTTTTCCTTTTCGCTGCTATTTTTGCTCTCCATGACGTCGCGAAGCTCGCTGGTCCTTCTCCTGCTGCTGCTGAGCGCCGGTGCTGCCGAGGGACAGGCTTCGGCCGGGGCCTCCGCCGGAGCGCCCGAAGTCGGACGAGTGACGTGGCGTGCGACCGGCGGTCGGATCGACGCGTCAGGGCTGTATCGGGCCGGCGCCCAGGCCGGCAGATATCGGGTGATCGCCGGCCTCGCGGGCGCCCCT
>DATCWW010000048.1:0-2167 GCA_036566145.1 Gemmatimonadales bacterium | reverse complement strand
GCGGCACCCGATTCCCCCGTTTCACCATTTCCCAGGCCTGCCGCCGGAGCGCCGGCTCGTCGGGCTCGTCGGTCGGCTCGGGTGGCAGCGCGGCGCGCCCGGCGCCCGGAGGCAGGTAGCGGGCCCGCTCGGCCCACGCCGCCCGGACCTCCGGGTGGCGGCCGACCGGTTGCCAGCTCTGCCGGGCGGCATCGAAGACCGGCGTCTCCATCGTCACCACCGCCGCCTCGAGGGCATCCAGCACCGCGGCGACGTCGGGAAGCTCGAAGTCGCCGGCGGGCGGATTGGCGAAGCGAAACCGGCCGCTCACCGCTTGGCCTCCAGCCAGTTCGGGCCGACGCCGACGTCCACCACCAGCGGCACGGCCAGCTCCGCCGCCCCCTCCATGTGGGTGCGCACCAGCGCGCGCATGGTGTCCAGCTCGGCCGGCGGCACCTCGAAGACCAGCTCGTCGTGCACCTGCAGCAGCATCCGGCTCGCCAGCCCCTCCTCCCGGATCGCGTCGTGGATATGGATCATGGCGAGCTTGATGAGATCGGCGGCGCTGCCTTGCAGCGGCGAGTTCTGCGCGGTGCGCTCTCCATAGGCGCGCAGGTTGAAGTTGCGATCCCGGATCTCGGGGATGTAGCGCCGCCGCTTGAACAGCGTTTCCACGTAGCCCTGCTCCCGCGCCAGCCTCACCTGCCGATCGAGGAAGGCGCGCACCCCCGCGAAGCGCTCGAAGTAGCGGGCGATGAACGACCGCGCGTCCTCCTGACTGATGCCGAGCTGGCGGCCCAGGGCGAAGGGGCCCTGCCCGTAGATGGTGGCGAAGTTGATCGTCTTGGCCCGGGCCCGCATCTCCGAGGTCACCTGCTCGACCGGTACGCCGAAGATGAGCGCGGCGGTCTGCCGATGGATGTCGCCGCCCTGGTGGAACGCCTCGATGAACGCCGGATCCCCGGAGAGATGCGCCATCAGCCGCAGCTCGATCTGGGAGTAGTCCACCACCAGGAAGACCCAGCCCTCCCGCGGCACGAACCCGCGCCGGATCTCCTCGCCACGCGGCGTCCGCACCGGGATGTTCTGCAGGTTGGGCTCGGAGCTGCTGAGGCGGCCGGTGGCGGCGCCGACCTGGCTGTAGCTGGTGTGGATCCGTCCGGTGCGCGCGTTGATCCGCGCCGGCAGCGCGTCCACATAGGTGCTCTTGAGCTTCTGCAGCTCGCGGTAATCGAGGATCAGGCGGGGCAGGTCGTGCCCCATCGCCGCGAGCTGTTCCAGCACGTCGGCGTCGGTCGAGGGACCGGTCTTGGTCTTCTTGAGGATCGGGAGCTGGTGCTTCTCGAACAGCACCGTCGCGAGCTGGCGGGGCGAGTTGAGGTTGAGATCCAGGCCCGCCACCCGGGCGATGTCCTCCTCCAGCCGGCGCAGGTCCGCGGCCAGCTCCGCGCTCATCCGGGTGAACAGCCCCCGGTCGATCCGGATGCCCTCCCACTCCATGTCCACCAGCACCTCGACCAGCGGCATCTCGATCTCGCGCAGCAGCGGCTCCGCCGCCATCTCCCGGAGCGACGGGGCGAAGAACTCGTGCAGGGACAGCACCGTCCCCGCGTCGGTGCCGCAGTACTCGGCGGCGGCAAGAATCGCCACCTCGGCGAAGGGGACCTCCGTCTTCCCCCGGCCCGCGACGTCGGCATAGGTCTTCATCGCCCGGCCCAGGTGCTCGAGGCAGAGGTTGTCGATCGCGTGCGAGCGGCGGCCGGGGTCGAGCACGAAGCTCGCGAGCATCGTGTCGTACGCCACGCCGTCGAGCTCGATCCCGGCTCCCCGCAGGACCTGCCAGTCGTACTTGATGTCGTGGGCGGCCTTGGGGACCGAGCGGTCGGTGAGCAGCGCGCGGAGCGGCGCCATCGCCGGGTCGGAGAGCGGCGGGAGATTGCGCACCGAGGTGGGGGCGGCGAGCTCGCCGCCGACGGGCCGATGGGCGAGCGGGAGATACCAGACCTCGCCGGGACTCGCCGCCAGCGAGAGGCCCACGATCTCGGCGTCGCGCGGCTCGATGCTGGACGTCTCCACGTCGAGCGCCACCAGCGGCGCGCGCCGGAGCCGCTCGACCAGCGCAGGGAGCTCGGCGGGATCGTCGATCACGCTGACCGCGAGCTGGGGCGCCGAGTCGAGGGCGAGCCAG
>DATCWW010000041.1:0-4076 GCA_036566145.1 Gemmatimonadales bacterium | reverse complement strand
CCGGCCGCCGCCCGGGGGCCCGATCTGAGCGAGGCCCGCGCCGCCATGGAGGCGCTGTTCCACGTCCTGGTGGACTCCGGCGCGTCCGACCTCCACCTGCGCTCGGGCGAGCCGCCGCTCCTCCGCCGGCATGGCGAGCTGGTGCGGGAAGCCCGGGCGGCGATTCCGGCCGAGCGCCTGGACACGATGCTCCTCGCCATCATGACGCCCAAGGAGGTCGCCGAATACAAGGAAGGGGGCGACACCGACTGGGCGTACGAGATCGGAGGGCTGGCCCGCTTCCGCTGCAACGCCGCCCGGGACCGGCATGGGCCGTTGGCCGTCTTCCGGATCATCCCCACCACGGTGCGCACCGCCGACGAGATGGGGTTGAGCCGCGAGGTGCAGAACCTCTGCTACCTCACCAAGGGTCTCGTGGTGGTGACCGGCCCCACCGGCTCCGGCAAGAGCACGACGCTGGCCGCCCTGGTGGACCTGATCAACCGCACCCGCACCGACCACATCATCACGATCGAGGACCCGATCGAGTTCGTCCACCAGAGCAAGAAATGCCTGGTGACCCAGCGCCAGGTCGGGCTCCATACCCGCAGCTTCAAGCACGCCCTGCGCGCCGCGCTGCGCGAAGACCCGGACATTATCCTGGTGGGCGAGATGCGCGACCTGGAGACCGTCTCCATCGCCATCGAGACCGCCGAGACCGGCCACCTGGTTTTCGGCACGCTCCATACCACCACCGCTTCCTCCACCATCGACCGGATCATCGACCAGTTCCCGGCCGACCGGCAGTCGCAGGTCAGGGTCATGCTCTCGGAGTCCCTCCGGGGCGTCATCGCCCAGACGCTCTGCAAGAAGATCGGCGGCGGGCGGGTCGCCGCGCGGGAGGTGCTGCTCTCGATCCCCGCCGTGTCGAACCTGATCCGCGAGGGCAAGACCTTCCAGATCCCGTCGATCATGCAGACCAACCGCAAGACCGGCATGATCACCCTCAACGACGCCCTGATCGAGCTGGTGGACGGCAAGCAGGTGGAGTCCAAAGAGGCCTACATGAAGGCGGTGGACAAGGCCGGCTTCGCCGGGTTGCTCAAGGCCCGCCGCCACGACGTCTCCTTCCTGGGCGAGGCGTGATGGCGCCTGCGCCGGCCGTCGTGCTCGTCCTCGTCAACCCGCAGGACATCGTCAACATCGCGAGCGCCGTCCGCATCGCCCGGAACTTCGGGATCGAGCGGATGCGCCTGGTGCAGCCCGAGGTCTTCGATCCCTGGCGGATCGAGGGCATCGCCCACAACAGCGCGGACTTCGTGCAGGGGATCGAGATCGTCGACTCCCTGGAGGCGGCCCTGGCGGACTGCGTCTTCACCGCGGTGCTGAGCGCGCGGGGACGCACGGCCAAGCGCCGCACGCTTCCGCCCCGCGAGGCCGCGGCCGAGCTGGCCCGCCGGTCGGCCGCCGGTCCGGTGGCCTTCGTGGTCGGCCGGGAGGACAGCGGGCTCACCAACGCCGAGCTGGATCTGGGCCACGTGCAGGTCACCATCCCCACCGACCCGCGCAATCCCTCGCTCAACCTGGCCCAGGCGGTGGCCCTCATGGCCTACGAGTGGTGGCTCGTCGCTGGCGAGACGGCTCCGCTCAAGCCGCCGCGCAAGGAGGCCGCACCCGCCACCGTCGGTCAGCTGGAGGACCTGTTCACCGACTGGCACCGCGCCCTCTGGGCCATCGACTTCTTCAAGACCCGGCGCTCGGAGGCGGTGATGCGCTCCTTTCGAGAGATCGTCCACCGCGCCGCCCTCGACGGCCGCGAGGCGACCCTGGTGCGGGCCATGGGCATCGAGGTGGTCCGCTTCCTGGCCCGCGCCGGCGTTCCCGTGGCCGATCCCCCCGCCGCCGAGCGGGCCTGACGTGGCCCGCTCCAGCGCGTACTGGGCGGGGAACCGCTATGCCGACCCGGCCCAGGAGCCGGACCCGAGCGCGCCGCTGCACGATCTCCCGGCCGCGGTCGCCGTGCGCTTCCGCCTGCTGCGCGACGGCCTGCGGCACCTGCCCGCCGTGGGCGAGTCGGTGCGCTTCATGGGGCAGAGCTGGCGGTGGGCCTGGGAGTACGGCATCGGGAACCGGAAGCTGTGCTGGGTGCACGTGGTGGGAGACGAAATCTCTTCCACCTTCACCCTGAGCGACGGCGAGGCCGACCGGGTGCGCCGCCTGGGCCGTCTCTCGGCCGATCTGAATCGGGCCATCGCCGAGTCCCAGCGCACCGGGCCGGTCCGCTGGTGCTGGCTCGAGCTGGGCGAGCGGCGCGCGATCGAGTCGTATCTCCGCTTCGCCCGGCACAAGGCCGAGTGGCTGGCGGAGCGCCCCGCGCCCCATCGCGCGCCGCGCGCGCGGGGCCGCAAGGCCGATCCCGATGCCGACTGAGTCACTCGGGATTTTTCACGCCGGGGTCGGGTTGTGCCGCGGCGACTCGTACTTAACTTTCGGCGCGCGTTTTGTGAATGTGTTCACGAGCCAGGCTTCTCTCACCGCGTGGACTCGATAATGCGAACGTTGGTCATCGTGCTCGGCGGCGTGGGAGCCGGCGGACTCGCCGCTCTCCTCGCGTTCCGCAGCCCGACCCCGCAGGCGCAGCAGGCTCGGCCCGCCGACTCGCTCACGGCCGCGGTCATCAGCGATACCGGTTCCCTTCTGGGTCCGCGCCAGCCGATCTTCTTTCGCCACGACATCCACGCCGGCCAGTTCAAGATCCAGTGCCAGTACTGCCACTACTCGGTGGCGGTGTCCCCCGAGCCGGGGATTCCCTCCATGCAGACCTGCATGGGATGCCACCTGGTGGTGAGCGGTAGCGACAGCGCCAGCAAGACCGAGATCCAGAAGGTGCGGAAGGCCTGGAGCGACAAGCAACCCGTCGAGTGGGTCCGGATCCACTACCTGCCCCGTCACGCGCACTTCCCTCACCAGCGGCACATCAAGGCGCTGGGCCCCAACGCCTGCGCCACCTGCCACGGCGACGTCACCCGCATGGCCCAGGTGCACAAGGTGAATCAGGTGGACCGGATGGGCTTCTGCATCACCTGCCATCTGGAGCGGGACGTGTCGCGGGACTGCTCGGTGTGTCACTACTGAGGTTCGCAGGCCGACCAACAGGAAGAGCGGAATGACTGACACCCAAGGGCCCGACGCGCTGGATCGCCGCAAGTTCCTCACCGTGCTCGGCACCACGACGGCCGGCGGCGCGCTGGCTCTCAGCGGGTGCTCCACCGACCGGGTCCAGAAGCTGGTGCCCTACCTGGTGCAGTCCGAGGATCAGGTCCCCGGGGTCGCGACCTGGTACGCCAGCAGCTGTACCGAATGCGACCAGGGCTGCGGCGTGCATGTGCGCACCCGCGAGGGGCGCGCGGTGAAGCTGGAGGGCAACCCCGACCATCCGGTCAACCAGGGCAAGCTCTGCTCTCGCGGCCAGGCGGCGCTGCAGGGGCTGTACAACCCGGGGCGGATCCAGACCCCCTTGGCGCGCGGCAAGGACGGACAATTGGCGCCGATCACCTGGGACGACGCCATCGGCCGCCTGGCCGGCAAGCTGGGCGAGGCGGGAAACCGGGTGGCGGTGCTCACCGCCGGGGGACGGGGCAGCTTCACCGACTTCCTGACCGATTGGACCGGTGCGCTCGGCGGCAAGCTGGTGCGCTACGAGACCTTCGACCACGAGCCGGTTCGGGCCGCCAATCGCCAGGTGTTCGGCCTCGATCAGATGCCGGCGCACGATTTCGGCAAGGCCCGCTACATCGTCTCGTTCGGGGCCGACTTCCTGGAGAGCTGGGGGACCTCGATCGAGAACCAGCGGGGCTTCGCCCGGTCCCACGGATTCACCAATGGCGAGGTGGCCAAGTTCGTGTACGCCGCGCCGCGGATGGACCTCACCGGCCTCAACGCCGACGAGTGGCTCCCGATCAGGCCCGGCTCCGAGGCGGCGCTGGCGCTCGCCATGGCCAACGTGCTGCTCGCCGGACAGAGCGACGCGCCGGCCGGCCTCGCCTCCGCGCTCGGCCCCTACACCCCGGCCATGGCTGCCGCCGAAACCGGCGTGC